>JAWOEO010000217.1:0-3068 GCA_046482755.1 Halohasta sp.
TTGACAACGATGCCTGGCGGAAGACCGGCGAGTCGGTCCAGGGCGGATACGACGAGATCAACGAAGAGATCGTCAAGCGATTTGGTATCCTCTTTGGCGCTGGCGAGGTCCGCGCAGATCAGGAAGTTGCAGAGAGCGTTGTCGACTCCTCGGAGATTATCAACACTCTCTCGGGTGGCGGCGTCTCGACAGTTGGCTACGCCGAAGAGGAAGTCGAAGAGCGATCGACCGGCGGACTCCTCTCGCGACTCCGCGGTGACAATACTGCAGACGACCTCGACACTGCTCATACCACAAACCGCATCACCAGCCTCGTTCGCAAGGCGGCGCTCGGGCGGCTCACGCTTCCGTGTGAGATCGACGGTGCCGAGCGGGCACTGCTCGTGATGGCTGGTCCCTCCGAGTACCTCAACCGGAAAGGGATTGAGCGCGGTCGCAAGTGGATCGAAGAGCAGACCGGCAGCATGGATCACGGTCGACGACGGACGGTAATCAGCGATTAATGCTGGTAATCGACTCCTAATCCACGGGACTTAGGAGCCCGCCGCGCCGATAGCTGGCTATGTTAGTTTCCAACGCCGATCTCGCCGACGGCCGGACCGTCGACGTCCGGATCACCGGCGAGACCATCGAAACCGTCGATACGGATCTCGCTCCCGAGTCCGACGAACGCGTGGTCGACGCCACCGACAAACTCCTGCTACCGGGAGCCATCGACGCCCACGTTCACTTCCGAGAACCCGGCTACTCGCACAAGGAGACGTGGGAGACGGGAACCAAAAGCGCGGCCGCCGGTGGGGTGACGACCGTCGTCGACATGCCGAACACCGACCCGGCGACGACCTCCGGGGCCAATTTCGACGCCAAAGCAGAGTACGCCGAGGCGGCATGCGTCGACTATGGGATCAACGGCGGCGTCACCGGCGACTGGGATCCTGATTCACTTTTCGCCCAGCCACTGTGTGCGCTCGGCGAGGTCTTCCTCGCGGATTCGACCGGCGACATGGGTGTCGCCGTCGAGCTGTTCACTGACGCCACGCGACGCGCGGCCGAAAACGGCGTAACGGTGACGGTCCACGCCGAAGACGAGACGTTATTCGACGAGTCGACCCGCGAGGCCGACGCCGGTGGGGTGGGCCGGGAGGCGAACGCCGAGTTATGGAGTGCCTACCGCACTGCAGAAGCGGAGGCTGCGATGATCGAACAGGCCACCGAAGTCGGCCGAGAGACCGGTGCCACGATCCACATCGCCCATACGTCGACGCCCGAGGGAATCGACGCTGCCGTCGAGGGCGGGGCGACCTGCGAAGTCTGTCCGCACCATCTGTATCTGTCGACCGACGACCTCGACGACCTCGGTACCTACGGGCGGATGAACCCGCCGCTCCGCAGTGAGGCGCGCCGCGAGACGGTCTTCGAACGTGTGGCAGATGGGACGGTCGACATCGTCGCCACCGACCACGCGCCTCATACCCGCGAGGAGAAGGAGGCTGGCCTCTGGGAGGCCCCGAGCGGCGTACCGGGCGTCGAAACGATGCTGCCGCTGCTGCTCGAATCGGCCCGACAGGGTGAGTTGGGCTACGAGCGGGTCCGAGATCTCGTCTCGCGGAACCCGGCCGACATCTTCGACCTCGATTCGAAGGGTCGGATCGAGCCGGGGTACGATGCCGACCTCACACTCGTCGACCCGGAGGACCCCCGCGAAATCCGCGGTTCGGACACCCACACCAAGTGTGACTGGACACCGTTCGAGGGTCGACTCGGCGTCTTCCCCGAACTCACGATGGTCCGGGGGAGGGTCGTCTACGAGCGAACGCCGCACGAGGGCGACGACCGGAGCGGGGACGCCGAGTCCTTCGGCGACGTCGACGGCCGAAACGTCCGGCGCTGAGGCCGTCCCACCGACGCGGACCCGACACGGTTTTGCCAGCGCCGAAAAAACCGACACCCAATGCTGAGTAGACAGTTCGTCCGTGAGAACCCCGACGCCGTTCGTGCGGCCCTCGAAACGAAGGGCGTCGACGTGGATCTCGACCGGATCCTGGAGATCGACGAGGAGTGGCGTGCGCTGAAAAGCGAGGGCGACGACCTGCGCCACGAGCGCAACGAGGTGTCGAGCACGATCGGACAGCTCAAAGGGGAGGGCAAAGACGAGGAGGCTCAGGAAGCAATCGAGCGATCCAGCGAGCTCAAAGAGGAACTCCAGAAGATCGAATCGCGGGCCGACGAGTTGGAGGCCGAACTCGAAGCGGCGCTGCTGACGCTGCCGCAACTTCCCGACGACTCGGTGCCGGTCGGTGCGGACGAATCGGAGAACGTCGAGCGCCGACGCGAAGGATTCGATGACCTCCGAGACCTCCCCGACGAGGTGACGCCCCACTACGATCTGGGCGAAGACCTCGAAATCCTGGATTTCGACCGCGGCGCGAAGGTCTCTGGCGGCGGCTTCTACTTCGCCAAGGGCGACGGCGCGCGGCTCGAACACGCCCTGATCCAGTTCATGCTGGATGTTCACCGCGAGCAGGAGTACGTCGACGTCTTCCCGCCGCTCCCGGTCAACAGCGCCTCGATGCGCGGGACCGGCCAGTTCCCCAAGTTCACCGAGGATGCCTACCGGCTCGAAGGCTCCAACGAGGAACCGTACGAGGACGACGACCTGTGGCTGCTGCCGACCGCCGAGGTCCCCGTGACGAATCTCCACCGCGATGAGATCCTCTTGGACGACGACCTCCCGCTCAAATATCAGGCCTACTCGCCGAACTTCCGGCAGGAGGCGGGCGAACACGGCACCGAAACCCGGGGAATCGTCCGGGTCCACCAGTTCAACAAAGTCGAGTTGGTCAACTTCGTCCGTCCCGAGGAGAGCGACGACCGCTTCGAGGGCCTCGTCGCGGAAGCCGAATCCGTGCTCGACCGGCTGGGCCTGCCGTACCGGATCCTGGAGATGTGTACCGGCGATCTCGGCTTCACACAGGCCAAAAAGTACGACATCGAGGTGTGGGCCCCCGGCGACGACATGGACGAGGGCCCCGACGAGGGCGGCCGGTGGCTGGAAGTTTCGTCGGTCT
>JAWOEO010000224.1:0-9443 GCA_046482755.1 Halohasta sp.
CATAAACGGTGATGGTTTAGAGAGCAACAAGCGGTTTGTTTCTCAGGCCGCGATCACGCCGAACGTCTGGATCACCCCCCACAAGGGGATGACGGGTGATTTCGACGAGGTCGAAAACTTTCTCGGGAGTGTCGACAACTCGCTGAGCCGCCGGCTCTCGAAACTGTCGACCAAGCTCTACGACAGCCTCGGCACGCTCCCCAAGCGGATCCTCGGCCGCCAACTCGATCGCGCGTTTCGGCTCTTTGGCGTCGACGACTCCTGTAAATCCGGGGAGACGGTCGCCGCCGTCGAGGACTACCTCGGCGACCGCGAGCCCGACGAGGACTTCTTCCTCTACGTGAATCTGATGGAGCCTCACGAGCCCTACCACCCGCCCCAGCGCTACGTCGAGGAGC
This sequence comes from Halohasta sp., assembly GCA_046482755.1. Lineage (GTDB taxonomy): Archaea > Halobacteriota > Halobacteria > Halobacteriales > Haloferacaceae > Halohasta. Next base: position 399 of record JAWOEO010000224.1, read on the forward strand.
ATGGCGTCACCGACGAGTCCGTGATCCCCCACCGGCAGAAGGACATGTTCACCAAGGACGACATCGACGACGACGAACTGGGGCGGATGTACGACGCCTCGGTCGACTATACTGATGATTTGGTGGGCCGGATCACCGAGGCGTTGGCGGCCAACGACCTCGACGACGACACCGTGGTCGTGCTGCTGTCGGACCACGGCCAAGCCCTCGGCGAGGACGGCGTCTTCGGCCACCAGTTCACCGTCGCCGACCCCGTCATCGAGACGGTGCTGCTGGTCGACCATCCGGATCTCGACGCCCGGCGGGAGGACCGACCCTTCGAGCTACGGCGGCTCTACGACCTGATTCCCTACTACGCCGGGATTCGGTCGACGCGGCCAGCGGTCTTCGGCGAGACGATCCGCGGTGGCTACGAGTTCCCCGAGAACTTCACCGGCTACATCCCGAGCGACCAGTGGGACGAGTACTACCGCCGGGCGCGCTACGTCAGACGCGACGGGACGACTGTCGTCAAATCCACCGCCGAAGACGGCAGTTCGCGCTATACGGCTCGGGACGCTACCGGCGAGTCGGTACCGGTGCCCGACGACCTGAAACGGGAGGTCGACGCCATCGGCGAGGTCGACGTCGGCGACGATGCGGGCGATCAACCGGGTGAGGCCGCAGTCGACGACGAGATCGAAGACCGACTCGAAGCGCTTGGGTACCGGTGACATTCTCCCACAACTAAAGTCGTGGGTTTTCTCGCCTAAATCTGTATGATCGGCCAGTACGACTGACTGTCATCTCGGAACAAAGGCATCTTATACCGGTGCGGAGAACGCTCCGGTGAGTTCGCCGGCCCGAGACGACCGGCAATCACACCCAGCTATGACCCCTGCACTCGGCGATTGGACGTCCAACAAGTGGTTCTGGTATGCCGTCACCGGGCTGCTGTTCGCGGGGCTGCTGTATCTCGCCGACATCGGCGAGTTCATCGCGGCGCTCCGGCAGGTCGACCCCGCGCTGTTTGCGGTCGCGGTGGCGGTCGGCTTTTCGTCGCTGCTCGTCTGGGCATGGGTCTGGCACCGGTTTTTCGACCAGCTGTCGATCCAGTCGACGACCTCCCGGACGGTCCGGATGTTCCTCACCGGCCAGTTCCTCAACTCGATCACGCCGCTGGGCCAGTTCGGCGGCGAGCCGGTGATGGCCTACATCGTCTCGGAGACCACCGGCGCGGACTACGAGCGGTCGCTGGCGAGTGTGGTCTCGGCGGACATCATCAACGCGGTGCCGTTCTTTACGCTCACCCTCGGCGGGATCGTCTATCTGGGAGCCTTCGGCACGCTCGAAGAGTTCTTCGTCGAGGTCGGCGTGGTCACCGCACTCGTGTTGGCCGTCGGCGGCGGGGTGGCCTACCTGCTGTGGTCGACCAACGGCGCGCTCGGCGAGCGCCTCGTCGGCCTCGTCGACCGCATCGAGGCGGTCGTCGGGCGAGGAGAAGGCGTCTTCGCGTCGATCCGCGAGAGCATCCACGAAGTCGTCGCGGCCTTCGAGACCGCCGGCAGCGACCCCGGCTTTCTGGTGTGGACAGCACTGGTCTCGCATCTCGCTATCGTCGCCCAGATCGTCTCGCTGTATGTCGTCTTCCTCTCGATGGGGATCGAACCGCGGTTCATCCCGATCTACTTTCTGGTCACGCTGTCGACGATCGCCACGCTGTCGCCGACACCCGGCGGGTCGGGGACCTACGAGGCCGCGTTTTCGGCGCTCATGGGGATCTTTTACTCGGTCGAGTTGGCGACCGCGCTCACCGCCGCGGTGCTGTTCCGGCTGACGACCTACTGGCCGGGGCTCGTCGTGGGCTACCTCTCGCTGTTCACGCTACGAACTGACCGCGAAGAGATCACCGAGGAACTCGACTAGTCGTCGGCCACGCGGCCGCTCGGCGCGCCTTCGACGGGTCGGTCGGCCGGCGGGGCACTGACTGCCGAGACGATCCCGTCGTCCAGCGGGAGCACCATCCGGAGCCCGTGGTCGGCGGGGACCTCCTCGAAGCCGATCCGCTGGTAGACCGAGATCGCCGCGCGGTTGGTCGGCTCGACGTGGAGTTCGAGCGCCTCACAGCCGGCGGCAGCGGCGGCCGCCGCCACCTGTTTACAGAGTTCGGTTCCGATCCCGCGGTCGTGAAAGTCGGGATGGACGAACACTGCCAACTCCGGCTGGGCGTCGTCGACCGGCGTGTAGACGACGTGGCCGACGATCCGGTCGGCCCCCTCGGCGACGATGTTGTGACCCTCTTCCAGCAGCATTTCGATCCACGACTGCCGCCGGTGGTCGACCGCCGGCGGGATCCCCTGTGCCCGATCGGCGGCCCCGAAGTCGGCGTACATCGCCGTGAGCCGGTCTGCGTCCTCGGGGTCGGCCTGTCGGAGCGTCCAGCGGCTGCCCTCGCTGTCGACGAACCGTGGACAGCGGGGGGGACAGGCCGGCCCCCCGATACACGCTGAACTGTCCCATCCGCCCGTGCCCGGATCGGAGGTATCGCTCATAGGTGGCCGTTCGGTCTCTAGTAGCTACATTCCTGCGCGGAATCCCAGTTCGTGGGAATCCCCTCGGCTACCCCTTGATGTTGCAGACCGGGAACGTCCGGGCGACCGCATCGCCGATGCCGAGGTCCTCGGAGACGCGAACTACCTCGTCGACGTCCTTGTAGACGCCCGGCGCTTCTTCGGCGATCGTCGCGCCGCTTTGGGCCTTGACGTAGATCTGCTGTTGGTCCTGTAGCTCGTCCTGCACCGTCTCGCCCCAGTAGTCCTGCTTGGCCTGCGTGCGACTCATCGTCCGGCCCGCGCCGTGAGCGGTCGACCCGAAGGTCTCGTCCATCGACTCCGCGCCGCCGCGCAGCACGTAACTCCCCGCGCCCATACTGCCGGGGATGATCACGGGCTGGCCCACCTCGCGGTAGGCCCGCGGGACCTCCTCGCGGCCCGCGGGGAACGCTCGGGTCGCACCTTTGCGGTGGACATAGAGGTCGCGGGTCTCGCCGTCGACCTCGTGGGGTTCCTTTTTGGCGATGTTGTGCGCGACATCGTACAGCAGTTCCATCTCCATGGCCTCCCAGTCGCGGCCGAAGACGCGCTCGAAGACTTTGCGCGTCTGGTGGGTGATGAGTTGGCGGTTGACCCACGCGAAGTTGATCGCCGCGCCCATTGCGCCGTAGTACTCCGCGGCGAGCTTGCTTCGGGCGGGCGCGGCCGCGAGGTCCTTGTCGGGCAACGCGGCGATGAAATCGCCGTGCTGCTGTTCGATCCGGCGGACGTAGTCCGAACACACCTGATGGCCGAGCCCGCGGCTCCCACAGTGAATGAGAACGACGATCTGGTCGGCCTCAAGACCGAAGGCCTCGGCCACGTCATCCTTATAAATATCCGTCACGCGCTGCACTTCGAGGAAGTGGTTCCCCGAGCCGAGGCTGCCGACCTGATTTTTGCCGCGGTTTTTGGCCTTGTCGGAGACGGCGTCGGCGTCGGCGTTCGGCCGTCGACCCTCGTCCTCACAGTGGAGCCGGTCGGCTTCGGTGGCATACCCCTCTTCGATCGCCCAGTCGAGGCCGCGTTCGAGGATCTCCTCAACCGTGTCGACGTCGGTTTCGACGACGCCACCGCCGCCGAGGCCGGAGGGGACGTTCTCGAAGAGGGTGTCGACGAGTTCGCGCTCGTGGCCCTGCAGGTCCTCGTAGGTGAGGTTCGTCCGGATCATGCGGACGCCGCAGTTGATGTCGAAGCCCACCGCGCCGGGCGAGAGACAGCCCTCCTCGGCGTCGATCGCGCCGACACCGCCGACCGGGAACCCATACCCTTGGTGGCCGTCGGGCATACAGAGAGCGTACTTCTGCATGCCCGGCAGTTGAGTGGCGTTTTTGAGCTGTTGGAGTGTTTTGTCCTCGCCGATATCTTCGAGGAGCGCCTCGCTGGCGAGGACGCGGGCGGGGACGCTCATCTCGCCGGACTGGGGGATCTCCCAGACGTGTTCGCGGATGCGTTCCAGCGTGATGCCCTGGAACTCGCGTGTCGTGGTCATAGAATAGCGTCCACGGCCGAGGTGAAAGAGCGTTGCGTCCGGGGGCTCTAGTTTCGTCTGGCATCAACCCCACGAAAGTTCGTCTGAAACAAATTTTTTACAGAAACAGTCTGTTCTTCAGATATGAAACACGACGACACCGACAGCCAGCCGTCAAGATCGAGGCGTTCAGTGGCTAATAGAGGCCTCAGGCTTGTCTCAAAAACTATTAGCTACGCGCTGGTTGTGGTCTCTCTCGGTGCGTTTTATTCGTTTTTCGCGCCGCATCTCGGTACTCCTGCGATTGGAGTATATGATGTCCTGCCAGAGATTACCGCCCGAACCGAAAGCGAGGCCGTCGTCAACGCAGCGCCGTTGATGCTTGGAGTGATCTCAGCAGCCGTCGCAGTGTATCTACGCTAATCTCGCGCTTCAGGCTTTTAATCGGGCTAGAGTATTCTTTCATGCGATCCACAGCGACGCAGACGCGACTGTACGAAGATCCCGCGAGAGTTCTCTAAAATTCATATCCAATATACCGGCCACGAGTGCCCTATCAAGCGGGCTTTCGCACAGACGTTCCGCCGACCCACTGCACCTTTTGTTCATATCTGAGGTTGACGGCCGGCAAAGAACACCGAAGAGGGGACCGCTAGTCGTCAGTCACTGCCTCGTCGACCGGCTCCGGCTCGGTCGGGCCAACCGCTCGCGTGGCGACCTCACTGGCGGTTCGAATCCGGTCGGCGAGCCACGCGTCGACCGAGTAGGGGCCCGCACCCGTAATGAGCAGCGCCGAGACCAGACCGAACAACGAGATGTGGGCGACGACCGGATCGTCGGGCAGGCCGAACAGCGTGGTCGTAAAGAGGCCGAAGGCCACCAGCGAGAAGCCACGCGTGAAGGCACCCACGATCAGCATCACACCCACCAGCGCCTCGGTCAGCCCCGCGCCGATCACCCACAGCGCGGGGTCGACCGGTACGACCGCGGTGAGGTCGTACTTCTCGACGACCGCCAGCGCCTCGCCGGGCCGCAGCAGCTTCTGGGTGATGCCGAGGTAGATGAAGGCGATGCCGATCCCGACCCGGAGGACGACCGGAGCCAGTTCCTTGTAGGGCTTGACGCGCTCGGCGAAGGGGACCGCCAGCCGGCGGTAGAAGGGGTCGACCCGCGAGTAGAACGTCTTGTCGTCGTCGGCCATCCGGGCGATGACGGCGTCGGCGCTGGGTCGACCACCGCCGACGAGCGCCACCGCGATCAGGCCGGGGATGTACTCGAAGGCCAACAGGAGCCCCGGATGCGACGGCAGGGCCGCGAGATAGACGAACAGTGCCCACACGGCCGTCACCCGTGTGGCGAGGCCAAAGAGGAGGAAAAAGCCGACCGAGATGCCGAACAGTCGCAGCGCCGTCGGGTACGGCAGCGTGACCGCGGGGCTAAAGAGGTAGCCCTGAAACCCTGCGGCGATCAGCGGCATCCCCATACTGAGTCGGAGCAGCCACCCAAGCAGGTCTCGGTAGCTGTCCATCGCCGCCCGGAACGCGGCGATGTCGGCGGGGAACGGCCGGACGTAGAGGTAGCCGGCCAGCCCCGCGACGACCGCGAGAAAGCCGACGGCGAGGACCGCGACGATCAGCGGCGTGGTAAACGCCGCCACGAGGAAGTCGACGACGTTCGCGGGCTGGCTGCCGGGTGGTGTGACGTACTCGACGTGGGCCGTTGCCGTGCCGACGAGGGCGACCAACGCGGCCACCGTTGCGAGCGACACCCCGAGGCTCCGACCAATACGGGTGGACATACCAACTGTAGGAACTTCAGGCTCCTAACTGCAACGGTCGACTCAGTTCGGTCGACTGTCTCCGGTCGCCAGCGATCCGCTCAGACGTCGAAAACCACGTAGCCGTACCACTCCCCGTCGCGCCGATCGACGACCATCTCCGAGTAGGTGACCGCCTTCACCTCGCGGGCGTCGACCTCGCGCAGTGGGACGCCGCGGGCGCTGGCATCGAGGGCCCACCCGTCGTCGGATTCGGTGACGTGGGCCTCGTTGTCGACCGGCAACACCAGTCGGACGTCCCGCTCGTAGATGAGTTGGTCGAGGTACTCATAGCAGAGCGCCTCGATCGACTCGGCGCGACAGTCGATCTCGAAGCGGTCGCCGCCCGGCGGAGTCGACTCGCACATCGCCGCCGCCAGTCCGTCGGCGAGCGCCGCGAACAGCTCGCCGCGGGTCGGCGCGGTTGCTTCGACGGCGATGTCGGCGGTGTGGGCCCGCAGTTCGTACCCCATTGTCGGGTTCTCGGTGGCGGTCGGCATATCGGCTTCGGCTCCGGATGCGGCGGGCCGCCGAGAGTGGGATCCGAGCGTTGGCCCGGAGGAGTTAATATGTTCGTGGGCCATATTCTCGCTCGTAGTGAGCGCGACCGTCGAAAAGCGCGTCGACGAGGCGGGCGAGACCGAGTACGTCGAGGCCGCCTGGACGCTCAAGGAGTACATCCGCAGCGTCGAGGGCGTCCTCAAGCAGCGGCGCGGCTTCTTCATCGACGCCTACCGTCGGTCGACGACCCACCTGTTTTTCGAGGACGACTCGCTGGCGGCCTTCGCCTCGGTCCGCAGCGACGGCTACATCCTGTTTCTGGCCGTCCGGCCGGAGGCCCGCGGGCTCGGTTACGGTCGGCAGCTGATCGCTGAAATCGCCGACGACCACCGGACGGTCACCTGCCACGCCCGGACGAGCAACGAGGCGGCGCTGGGCTTCTACGATCACCTCGGCTTCCGGGTCTGTCGACGGATCGAGAACTACTACGAGGACAACGGCGACGCCTACTACCTCAAACTCGGCGAGGACAGTTCCATCCGCCAGAAGGTCTCGGAGTTCTTCGGCCGGTAGTATGGGAGTCGGTGCCGAGGCAGTCGCGGAACGCACGTTTTATAACCGGACCGGGACTATTCGGAGCCACGACTATGCCGAGTTCTAATGGGCCCATGAAGGGAACACGTGGAAAGCTCTCGAACGACCCCCGCGACCGGGGCACCTCGCCGCCGCAGCGCGCGATCCAGGAGTTCGAGGCGGGCCAGATGGTCCACCTCAAACTCGACCCAAGTGTCAGAGAAGGGCGGTTCCACCCGCGGTTCAACGGCCTGACCGGCGAGGTCACCGGCAAACAGGGCAGCGCCTTCACCGTCGAAATCAACGACGGCGGCAAGACGAAGACGGTCATCGCCCGCGCCGCCCACCTCCGCGAACAGCAGGAATGACGATCTTCAAGGAGAACGTCGACGAGGAGTACATCACCGTCTCGGAGGTCAAGCCGCTCCTCAGCGAGGTCGAAGCCGAGCGCGCCGCCGACGAGGACCGCGAGCTGCGCTACGAGCTCGCCCGCGCCATCGAGCACGTCAACCGGTTTGCCGTCCTCGATCCCGAGGAGGCCCGCGAGCTCGTCGACAAACTGACCGAGCTCGAGAAGGTCGACGCGAAGACCGCCCACAAGATCGTCGACGTCCTGCCGGCCGACCGCACCGAACTGCGGTCGATCTACGCCCAAGAGCGGTTCGCCCTCGACGGCGAGGAGCTCGACGAGATCCTGAACCTCGTCGCCCAGTACCGATAGGGGCGATCCCGTTAGGCGCGGCCGATTTTTTAAGTACCTCGTTCGCATAGGGTGTGGCATGTCCACTCCCGAGGGCGGTGACGGCGACGACGCTCCGAGCCATGCCGTTGTTCTCGACTATCTCCCTCACGGCCGGTCCGACGACACCCGGCCCCAGTACCAGAAGGACCCGCTCGCCTACGCACTGACCGAAGACAGCTTCGACCTCCTCGAACTCACGCTGACCGACGAGGCCGACATCAACATCGTCGACCGCGTAGCGGTCGAGCCGCCGGACGACGCGGCGATCGCGTCCGTCCGTGAGATCGACTACGACGAACTCACCAGTTCGGCCGTCTCGGAACTGGAGTACGCCATCGAGGCGATCGTCGACGCCGACGAGCAGCGCTTCGTCGACTTCTACAACGAGGCCCAGCCGATCACCCTCCGGCTCCATCAGCTCAATCTCCTGCCGGGGATCGGCAAGAAGCTCCGCAACAAGATCATCGACACCCGGAAGCGGGGTCCCTTCGAGAGCTTCGAGGACCTCTCGGATCGGGTCGGCGGCTTGCATCGGCCCAAGGAGGTCCTCATCGAACGGATTCAGGAGGAACTGCGGGACGACGATCTCAAATACAAGATCTTCGTCCGGCCGGAGTAGCCGAAGCGAGACGTTTAGGCCGACAGGGCCGATATCCCAGTCAATGACCCTTTCGGACCGACCGGATGTCGGCAGCCGCGACCCCGACGCCCTCATTCGGCGGGCTGGCGAGCGCGGCAATCCGGATTTCGACCAGCACTTCCTCGTCGACGACCGCGTCGTCGACCGCATTCCCGGCTTTGTCCCTGACGACACAGACACGAGCCACATTCTCGAAATCGGCGGCGGGCCGGGCGTGCTGACCGACCGACTGCTGGCAACGGCCGACCACGTCACCGTCATCGAGCGCGATCCGACCTTTGCGGATCACCTCCGCGCCGAGTTCGCGGCCGCCCGCGACGAGGGGCGTCTCACCGTCATCGAGGGCGACGCCCTCGACGTCGACCTCCCCGAGTTCTCGGCGTGCGTCTCGAATCTCCCCTACAGCGCCTCCAGAGAGATCTGGAATAAAACTTGAAAATTGGGTGGATAGAGGGAAATAAGTACTTTTGCCAATTGATTAACCTGACAAAGAGTCTCTCACCTCACCCCTGAAGCTTCGAAATACGTGTCTTACCGAAATATCAGTATTAATTCCTACGGCGTTTCCTTAAACCTCAGGAAACAGAACATACATCTCTGTGTTTTTTGATTGTTTTCAAAATGACTACTTTTATTTTCGATAACAATAATAGTAATGATTTTATGCGCATCAATAAATTTATTAGCGAAAGCGGACTTTGTTCCAGGCGCGAAGCCGACCGGTTTATTGCC
>JAWOEO010000231.1:0-2688 GCA_046482755.1 Halohasta sp.
CGACAATCGACGTTCGGGACCGCGCGGGCGTCGAACAGGACCCCGAACCGATCCTTTCGGCGGCCGAAACCGACGAGGTCGTCTTTCTGACCGCCGGCGATACGATGATCTCGACGACCCATACGGATCTCCGTGTGCGGGCCGAAGACCGCGGTATCGAGACGCGCGTGGTCCATGGTGTGACTGCCGAAACCGCCGCCAGCGGGCTGACGGGTCTCCAGAACTATCGGTTCGGCAAGGCGGTCACCCTGCCGTTCCCCTTCGTCCATGGGGCCGGTGACGTGCCGCCGAGTGTGATCGACTCGATCGAGGCCAACCAAGAGCGTGGGCTCCACACGCTGGTGTATTTGGATATCAAAGTCGACTACCACCAGCGGCGAGATGGCCCCGACGAACAGGAGCCGTACATGACTGCGAGCGACGCGGCCGAGTTGCTGGCCGCCGAGTGGGACGGCGACCAACTCGCAGTTGTCGTTGCCCGCGCAGGAAGTCCTGAGCCGCTGGTGGCTGCTGACCGCCTGTCGACGCTGGCCGACCGCACGTTCGGCGAGCCCTTACATCTTCTTGTGCTTCCGGGAACGCTCCACCACATCGAGGCCGACGCGCTCGAATCGCTGGCCGATGCGCCTGCCTCGCTCGTCGAGGTCGACTAACAACGCAATTTGTCCCGGTTCACGTCTCAATTGATTTTATACCCGAAGTCCCTGTTATAATTGTAGCCGCAGTCCCACTCACGCTTGGAGCCGCAGTCTCAGTCCGCCCGGCGGGCTTCGGGCTGGTCGACTGCTGGCTCGCGTGGGAGATCAAGCGCGTTCTGGAGGTCGTGTTCCTCGCCCGTGAGGACATACAGGATGTCTTCGAGCACGGTCAGCAGTTCGGGGAGCTGGCGGGCGACGAGGTAGGTCACACCGATGAGCGCGACGACTGCGAGTAGCTGGCTGATAATCCGGTCGGAAACGAGAAACGACACCCGGTAGGGGTTGGTCTCGCCGAACATAAACAGGACAACCTCGGGAAACCAGTGCATGAGTTGGTTGCCAGCAGCAATCGAGATGAACGCGGTTCGAAGGACGTTGAGCACGAAGATTATCGAGACAGCGACCGCGAGGCCCCGAAGTTTGCGGCGCAGTGGGGCTCGTACCGCCGCGATGAGGCCGCCAAAGATGGCGATGCTGCCAAGGCCGGTACAGGCAAGCACGATCGAGACGTTGTACTGGTGGCCGTCGTCGAGTATCCACTGGTAGGTCGCCATATATCCCTCGGAGCTCTCGACGAGCGTCGGCGAGTAGCCGAACAGCGAGATGATGTCGCCGGTGAGCACGGCCACGAACTCGATGAGGAACTGCCGGGGGGCCGGCAGGGTCGTCCCGCCGACGGTGACGGCGGGGATCGTCTCGAACGGCAGGTAGATCAGCCCCATCACCGCCACCGCACGGGAGAGGACGAACAGGGTGTCGCGGCCCGCATAGAGGTGTTTGGCGACATACAGGCAGGCCGGGAAGGCGGCAAGACTGAGGATGCCCTCGACGAAGCTCTGGTGTTCGAACGCGAAGGCCGGAAACAGGTTGAGCCAGAACAGCCCGAAGCCGACCCACGCGGCGGCGGCGATCGGCCGGGCAGTCGACATCAGGTCGGCGTCGCTGCGGCGGCCGTACCACTCGACGCCGCCGGCGAGGACGAACAGCCCGATGACGAGCCACGCCAGCGCATCGGAGACCGGCCCCACGGTGAACAGTTCCGCACCGAGCCAGTCGATCGCCGCTTGCATATCCGACCTGTCGACGAGGATGCCTAAATCGCTTGTCGTTGCAGGTGCCGCAGGTGCCCAGCCGCCGCTCAGTCGTCGTCGGCCGGGGATTTGACTGTCGTCACCGGCAGGTCGGTCGTCTGGATCACCCGTTCGGCGACGCTGCCCAACAGCAGCCGGTCCATCCCGGTCCGGCCGTTGGTCCCCATGACGACCGCGTCGGCGTCGACGGTCTCGGCATAGCGGGTGATCGTGTCGGCGGGCGCGCCCTCGCGGATGCTGGTCGTGGTTTCGAGGCCGGCCTCGGCGGCGCGGTCGGCGATCTCGCTGGTTGCCTTCTCGCCTTCCTGCTGGAGGGTCTCTTTGATGTGGTCGGTGCCGAGTTTCGGGGCCATCCGGCTGACGCGCTCGTGGTCGACGACGTACAGCACGTGGAGCGCAGCGTCGTGGCGCGCCGCGAGGTCGATCGCGTGGGTCGCGGCCTCGGTTGCGGTCTCGCTGCCGTCGGTCGGGAACAGCACGATATCGTACATATCGGCACCTCGGACTGGACCGACGTGAATCAATCGCTCTGCGTCGAGTGCTGCGGCTCGGCGATCGATAAATAGAGAAGGGCCGGCACGCGGCCGGTGGTTGAAAGTGGAATCGGGAGCGGCTACTCGCTACGAGTCGTCAGATCAGTTCTGACGGCGCGCGGCGAGGAGCGCGGCACCGATGAGGGCAACGAGGGCGACGAGTGCGCCGAAGCCGGGCGTCTCGTCATCCGTGGAGTCTTCCTCTTCCTCAGAGGAGTCTTCTTCTTCCTCAGTGTCCTCTTCAGTGTCTTCTTCCTCAGTGTCCTCTTCCTCTTCGTCCTCTTCAGGTGCCTCGTCGCTGATGGCACCCTCTTCGACGAGGACGGAGTCGACATCGTCAACGGACGAGCCACTGACACGGAAGGC
>JAWOEO010000059.1:0-4969 GCA_046482755.1 Halohasta sp.
GTGTTGACCTCCATGAAATAAAAGTCGCCGTCCTCGACGAGGAACTCCACTGTCCCGGCGTTGGTGTAGCCCGCGGCGTCGACGCCGCGTTTGGCCGCCTCGCCGATCTGTTCGCGGAGGTCGTTGGTGAGGATCGTGGAGGGGGCCTCCTCGATAACCTTCTGGTGTCGACGCTGCAGCGAGCAGTCCCGCTCGCCGAGATGCCGGACGTTGCCGTGGTGGTCCGCGAGGATCTGGACCTCGATGTGGTGGGGGGCTTCGAGATACTTTTCGACGTAGACGGAGTCGTTATCGAAGTAGGCCTCGCCCTCGCGTTTGGCGGTCTCGAACTGCGATTCGACCTCGTCTTCGCTGTGGACGACCTTCAGGCCGCGACCGCCGCCGCCGCCCTCGGCTTTGATGGCGACGGGGTAGCCGTACTCCTCGGCGACCGTCGTGATCTCGTCGACCGACTCGACGGGTTCGGTCGTGCCGGGGACGACCGGCACGTCGGCCTCCTGCATCAGCGCGCGGGCCTTGGTCTTCTCGCCGAGGGCCTCCATCGCCTCGGCGGTGGGGCCGATCCACGTGAAGGGACTCTCCTCGACTTTGGCGGCGAACTCGGCGTTTTCGGCCAGAAAGCCGTAGCCGGGATGGATGGCGTCCGCGCCGGCCTTCTCGGCGGCATCGAGGACCGCCTCGTGGTCGAGATAGGAGTCGGCGGCACGAGCGGGACCGATGTTGTAGGCCTCGTCGGCCTGCCGGACGTGGCCGCCGTGTGTGTCGGCCTCGCTGTAGACCGCGACCGTCCGGATTCCCAACTCCTCGCAGGCACGCATCACGCGAACCGCGATCTCCCCACGGTTGGCGACCAGAACCTTGCTGAACATAGGGGGTTGTTTGCTCATCGGCCACCTGATTCTATCGGTCGACGGAGTTCCCGACGCAGTGACTGTCTCGCCGTCGAACGCGTCGAAATACAGTACGGTCGATGGCCGCTCAAAACCGGTCGGCCCGCTCTGCTGCCCGCCACGCCGAGTCGGGCGTCCCGGCCGGCGGTCGACCCGCGGCCTCGCCGATGGCCTCCAGCCGTCCGGCGAACGCCCAACTCCGGCGGCTCCCCCCGTCTTCCTCGTCGGCATCGGCCGCAGCCACGGCGGCCGCGGCCTGTCGATCCCTGAGGTGGGCCGCGATCGCCGCGGCGATGGCGGCGGCCTCCTCGTCGGTTGCGTCGGACACACCGCCGAGGTCGTCGACGGTGAACTCGGGGTGGTGGCCGTCGACGGCCGCCCGTTCGGTGGCGGTCGCCTCGGCGGCAGTCGACTCCTCGTCGGCCGGCCCGGCGTCGACGACGTCTGGGTCGGTCGCCATGGTTAGATCGGGATGTTGCCGTGTTTCTTCGAGGGCTTGTCCTCGCGTTTCGACAGCAGCATCTCGAGGTCGTCGACCAGTCGCGCGCGTGTCTCGCCGGGTTCGATCACGTCGTCGAGGAAGCCGCGGTCGGCGGCGGTGTAGGGGTTGGCGAACTCCTCGCGGTACTCGTCGATGAGTTCCTGCCGGCGGGCCTCGGGGTCGTCAGCTTCGGCCAGTTCTTTTCGGTAGAGGATGTTCACCGCGCCTTTGGGGCCCATCACCGCGATCTCGGCGGTCGGCCACGCGTAGTTGACATCGCCGCCGATGTGTTTGGAGGCCATCACGCAGTACGCGCCGCCGTAGGCCTTCCGCGTGATGACCGTCAGGAGGGGGACGGTCGCCTCGGCGTAGGCATACAGCAGTTTTGCGCCGTGGCGGATGATCCCGCCGTGTTCCTGATCGGTCCCGGGCATGAACCCCGGCACGTCCTCGAAGGTGACGATGGGGATGTTGAACGCATCACAGAACCGGACGAACCGCGCGCCCTTCTCGCTGGAGTCGATATCCAGCGTGCCAGCGTTGACGCGGGGTTGGTTGGCGACGATGCCGACCGACCGCCCATCGAGTCGACCGAACCCGACGACGATATTTTTGGCGTAGCTCTCGTGGACCTCGAAAAACGAGCCCTCGTCGACGACCTCTTCGACCACGTTGGTCGCGTCGTACGGTTTCTTCGGCGCGTTAGGGACGATGTTCGCCAACTCGTCGGTTCGGCGCTCTGGGTCGTCCCACGGCTCTACTCGCGGGGGGTCCTCGACGTTGTTCTGCGGGAGATACGACAGCAGGAGGGCGATCCGGTCGAGGGCCTCCTTCTCGCCGTCGATCGCGAAGTGGGCCGCCCCCGAGGTGGAGGCATGTGTGACCGCCCCGCCGAGTTCGTCGAAACTGACCTCTTCTCCCGTCACTGTCTCGACGACATCCGGGCCGGTGATGAACATGTGGCTCGTGTCTGTGACCATGAACACGAAGTCGGTGATCGCCGGCGAGTAGACCGCCCCGCCGGCACACGGGCCCATGATCCCCGAAATCTGTGGGATGACGCCGCTGGCGTCGACGTTGCGCTGGAAGATCTCGCCGAAGCCGCCCAGCGAACCGACGCCCTCCTGAATCCGGGCTCCCGCCGAATCATTGAGCCCGACGATGGGTGCGCCGACCTCCATGGCCCGGTCCATGACCTTACAGATCTTTTCGGCAAAGACCTCGCCGAGCGAGCCGCCGAAGACGGTAAAATCGTGGGCGAAGACGAAGACGGTCCGCCCGTTGACCTCGCCGTAGCCGGTGACCACGCCGTCGGTGAGGAGCTGTTGTTCCTCCATCCCGAAGGTGTGGTTCCGGTGGGTCCGGAACTGGTCGAACTCATGGAACGTCCCCTCATCGAGGAAGTAGTCGACCCGCTCGCGGGCGGTGAGCTTGCCTTTGTCGTGCTGTTTGGCGATGCGCTCTTCGCCACCGCCCTGCTCGGCGTCGGCCCGCCGGGCTCTCAACTCCTCGATGCGGTCGTCCATCGTCATTGCGGACCACCAGTCATTGGCTGTAATCGACTACCAGCGGCATCAAAAGGGTTCCGCAACAGCATACCTGACTGTCTCTCCTGAAAACTGGTCGACACGCCGAACGGTTCCGGGAGGCCTCTCGGTCGACAGAGGCTCCCCTGATGTTCCGGCCTGCTTGTGAGATCGTTGAACAGTCATCCAGTTCGATATTTATGTTCGATATCATGCAAATTTATATCATCGAACGTCAGCGTGTAGCCATGGACGTACGTGAAACGTGGGCAACGCGGGTTGGATTCATTCTCGTAGCGACCGGGAGCGCAGTCGGGCTCGGGAACATCTGGCGGTTTCCCTTCCTGACGGCTGAATCGGGTGGGGCGGCGTTCCTCGTCGCCTATCTGTTGTTGGTCATCGGCGTCGGCCTGCCGCTGATGTTGGCGGAGTTCGTCATCGGTCGACGGACCAAACGCAACGTCGTCGGCGCGTTCGACGAACTGGGACGCTCGAACTGGAAGGTTATCGGCGCGATCGGCGCACTGGCAGGCTTCGTCATCCTCTCGTACTACAGCGTCGTCGGCGGCTGGGTGATCCAGTACATCATCGCCTCCATAACCGGCGCGTACACCTCCGATCCGGCGGCCTACTTCGGGACCGCCGCCTCCGGCACCAACGCCGTCGCCTTCGATGCGCTGTTCATGGCGTTCGTCGCCGGGATCGTCGCGCTCGGGATTCGAGATGGCCTCGAACGCGCCGCCAAGCTCATGGTACCGAGCGTCGTCGTGCTGCTGGTCATCTTGGCGGGCTATGGTGCGACCCTCGGCGGTGCGGCCGAGGGCTACGCCTTCTACCTCTCGCCGGATCCCGCCACGCTCGTCAGTGATGCTATCGGCCTGTTGCCCGACGCGGCCGGACAGGCCTTCTTTACCCTTTCGCTGGGGATGGGCGTGATGATCACCTACGCCTCCTACCTCGGCGAGGACCGCAACCTGGTGAACGACAGCCTGCTCATCCTCGTCGTCGACACCTTCATCGCCCTGCTTGCGGGTCTGGCGATCTTCCCGTTCCTGTTCGCCGAGGGCGTCGACCCCGGAACCGGCGGTCCGGGCACCGTCTTCGTCGCCCTCGGGAGCGCCTTCGCGGCCCTCCCCGCCGGCCAAGTGGTCGGCACGGTGTTCTACATCGCGCTGTTTTTGGCCGCACTCACCAGCGCGTTCAGTATCCTCGAGGTGATCGTCGCCTACGTCATCGAGACGTTCGGCGTCGACCGGAAACCGGCGACGCTCGCCATTGCGGGCGTCATCTTCCTCATCGGGATCCCGACGGCGCTCGATCTCGACGTGCTCAACGCCTACGACGTCCTCGCCAATCAGGTGCTGCTCATCGGCGGTGGGCTCCTGTTGGCGATCTTCGTCGGCTGGATCTTCGCCGGGGAGGCCCTCGACGAGTTCACGAAGGGGACGGACAACTCCGATACCCTCGGTCTCATCTGGATCTGGCTGCTCCGAATCCCGATCGTCGCGGTGCTCGGCTACGTGCTTTGGGTCGGCATCGGCGCAACGATCGAGGCCGTGACCGCGGTGCTCTGAGCAGGCCCCCTCAGGCCTCGCCGTAGACCGGCACCGCCGCGCCGCTGGTGACTTCGGCGGCATCCGAACAGCAGAACTGCATGACGCGAGCGACCTGTGTTGGTTCGACCCACTCCTCGCTGGGCGTCATCATCTCACGGTTCATCGGCGTATCCAGCACGCTCGGCATGACGCAATTGGCCCGGACGACCCCGAGGTTCTCCTCGGCGATGGTCTCGGTCAGGATCTTGACGCCCGCTTTGGTCGACCGATAGATTCCGTCGCCTTCGCCGCCTTCCAGCCCGGAGCGCGCCGAGACACTGACGATCGCGCCCTCGGTCTCTTGCAGGTGGGGGAGGGCGTGTTTCGAGGCCAGAAACATCGTTTTGAGGTTCACCTCAAACAGCATGTCGAACTGGCTGGCGTCCGTTTCCTCGATGGGGTCGCCGCCGCGCCACGTGCCAGCGATATTGAGGAGGTAGTCGATCCGGCCGTGGTCGTCGACCACCTGATCGATCG
>JAWOEO010000077.1:0-6549 GCA_046482755.1 Halohasta sp.
GATCCGTCTGTTCGACGATGGGCATGCGGATTTCCTGATAGCCGTAACTGCTCAGGGTCTCGCGCACCTGTGCCTCAAACCACTGCCAGGCGCCCGTTTGTTCTGGCAGGATGTCGTGCATCCCGCGGATGGATTTGATCTGCCTACTCATTCACTGTCCGAAAACTGGATGGGTCAAGAAAATTGGGGGTGGTTGGAGGATCAAGGGTTGGCCGGCCTTCGCCTTCAAGAGCCACCCACGGTGAAGCGCGCGGTGTTGTCGCTGCGTACCCGGCCTTCCAACTCAACGGGCCGGTGATTGTATTCCAGACGCACGCCCGGCGCGTTACCCAGGAAGTCGGGCGGGACCTGGCAGTACTACTACGCCAACCTCTCGATGATCCCCGACGAGGAGAGCTACGAGGTCCACGACATCTCCTCGCGGACCCAAGTGGGAACGCTCGACGAGCGCTTCGTCGTCAACTTCGCCGCGCCGGGGGAGGTGTTCATCCAGCGCGGCGAGATGTGGCGGATCAATGACATCGACGACGACGAGGCCAAAGTGAACGTCGCGCCCATCGAGGACCCCGCGGGTGAGGTCCCCTCGTGGGTCGGCCAGGAGATCCCGGTCCCCGCAGCGGTCGCTGGCGAGGTCGGCGAACTCCGTGGGGTCGCGGGCTCGCAGTTCGAAAGCGGGGCCTCGCGGGCGGCGGTCGCTCGTGATCTCTGCGACCGGTATCCGACCGGCCCCTCGACGCTCGAACCCGCACTCGATCCGGTCGACCGTCACGTCGAGGCCGGGTTTCCGATCCCGACCGACGACCGGCTCTGTATCGAGTCCCGCGGCCGAACAGTCAGAGTCAACGCCGCCTTCGGCCACGAGATCAACGAGACGCTGGGGCGGCTGCTGTCGGCGCTCGTCGGCCAGCAGACCGGCTCGTCGGTCGGGATGAGCGTCGACCCCTACCGGATCAGCTTCGAGGTCCCACAGGGCGTGGGGGCCGGGACGTTCCGCGAGATCCTGCGGTCGACCGACCCCGCCCACCTCGAATCCTATCTCGAACTCGCCTTGAAGAACGCCGAGACCCTGAAATTCACGCTGGCGCAGGTCGCCGCCAAGTTCGGTGCGCTCAAGCGATATCAGGGCCGCAACCGGTTCGGCGGCGACCGGCTGCTGGAGGCGCTGGCGGGTACCCCGGTGTACGACGAGGCGATCCGAGAGATCTTCCACCGGGATCTGGACGTCGACGGTGCGGCCGACGTGCTCGACCGGATCCAGTCGGGCGACCTCGATCTCGTGGTCGTCGGCAACGAGACGCCGATCGGGTCGACCTCGCGGCCGAACGGTCAGGAGCTACTGGTCCCGGAGAAGGCCGACGCCAGCGTGATCGAATCCATCAAAACGCGGATCCGGAACGATCGGGTGCTGCTGTGTTGTTGCCACTGCACGGACTGGGACCATACGACCAAAGTTCGGCGCGTCCGCGATCAACCGGAGTGTCCGGCGTGTGGGTCGACGCGGGTCGCCGCGCTGAACCCGTGGGCCGACGAGGTGGTGACGGCGGTCAGAGCCGATCAAAAGGACGACGAACAGGAAAAGCAGACGCGCCGGGCCTACCGCGCCGCCAACCTCGTCCAGAGTCACGGCAAACAGGCAGTCATCGCGCTGGCAGCCCGTGGCGTCGGCCCGCACAACGCCGCTCGAATCATCAGTCGGTTCCGCGAGGACGAACTGGAGTTCTACCGCGACCTGTTGAAACAGGAACGGGAGTACGCCCGCACGCAGTCATTCTGGGACTGACAACAGTAGTGGCCGAATAACGAAGCCGAAATACGGGACGGCAAAGCCGACGAGATAGCCTGCCAGATGTCCCCAGACGTTGGTTCCCGGCCGGACGAACAGCAGCGCCCCGGCGACGCCGAAGACGAACACCGTCGACCCGATCAGGAACGCCAACCGAACGTCGGGGCCGAGCTGGCGGTTGTACTGACCGAGCCGACGCGGTGGGTCGACCTGCCAGAGCGTGCCGGCGATGGCCAACCCACAGACGACCAGCCCGACCGTGAGCAGCGGCTGGACCGGGAAGTACGAGACCGACGGGACCGCGAAGACGATCCCAAGCGAGAGCAGGAACGGGACCGCCGCCCATTCGGCGTCGACCTCGCCGTCGGTCACCTCGCTGGCCGCGGCTGCCAACACGACCGGCAGGAACCCGAGGAAGGCGGCGACGATTCCGGAAAAGCCAACCGACGGCTGGTCGGTGATCGCTCCGAGCGTCTGGAGCGTTAGCCACGCAATAACGAACGGCCCAGCCAGCAGGTAGACGCCAGCCGAGAGTCGGAACTCCCGGTGCCAGCCGGCGATCGAGACCAGCGGGTAGATGCCGAACAGCGTGATCCAGAAGTTGAGCAGGTTGTCGACGAGGTGGCGGCCGCTGACGTGCATGTAGTTGGCAGTGAAGGCGGTCGACAGCGTGCGGGGGCTCTCGAACAGCGAGTCGACCGCGAGGCTAAACCCCGGCCCGTCGACTGGCGGGACCAGCCACAGCGAGACGAGCATCGCCGGCAGCCCGCCCAAGACGAGCCACTGCTCGGCCGGCGCGGCGACAGTCGTCCGCCGCCACCAGTCGACGACGGTCGAGGGCAGCGACCCGAGTTCGCGGAGCAGCCGGGATGACACGGTAACGCAGCGTATGGCAGTCACCGGGTTATCAGTGACGGGACGCTACTCCCAGCTTTCGAGCAGCTCGGCGATCGTGGCGACCAGCGACTCGAAGTCCTTTAGCTGCAGCCCGTCGGTGGTGACGAAGACGCCGCTGTCGCCGACGCCGACGCGGACGAGAAAGCCGTTGTCGAACACCCGGATCGAGTAACGGTAGGACCCGAGTTCGGAGCCGGCGTAGGCCTCGGTCGTCGTCTTGTAGTCGTGCCATTCGTGGCCGATAAACGACATCAGGTCGGCGTCCTGTTCGAGGTCGCCTCGGAGGTACACCTGCATGTAGTTGGTCGCATCGAAGTAGGTGACCGACCGACAGTTGTCGCCGACCGCACTCCGGCAGGCGGCGGTGAGTTGTTCGGCCCGTGCGTCCGTGAGCGGCTGCTCGGTCATCGGCTCTTCGTCACTCATATTTCCGGGCTACGTCGCGGGGTGATTTGAATCCATGGGTTGGGGGTACCCGTGGAGCAGCACCCGTCTCAGTTCGCGGGCGTCGACGCCGTCGGGAGTCGGACTTCGATCGCCGTCCCAGACTGTGATTTGGGCACCACGATCTCGCCTTCGAGGTTCGTGATGATCCAGTAGGCGAGATACAGGCCGAGGCCTTGGCCGTGAACCAGCGGCTCTTCTTTCCCGTCGGCCAGTACCTGTCGCTCGTCTTCGGGCAGACCGGGACCCTCGTCGGCGATCGTGATCACGATCTGCTGGTCCGTTGTCGTGACCGAGACGGTGATCGTCGGCTCTGGGCCGGTGTGTTCGGCGGCGTTTTCGAGCAGTTCCCACACCGCCGTCTCGATTCGTGGCAACGTCTCGGCCATCGCGGTCGACGGCAGCTCGGTCGTCACTGACACGTTCGGGTAGCGGTCTTCAAGCTGGGCAATCGCGTCGGCGAGGAGTGGGGTAACGTCGATCGCCTCCAACTCCGGCGATAGCTCGCGGTTCGCTTCGATACGACGAGCGGATTCCGTGAGGTTCAACAGCCGGTCGCCGGCCTGGACGATCGCGTCGGCGTTCGATTTGGCAGCGCCATCGAGTTCACCGGCCAGTATCTCCGCACGGCCGTTGATCACCGTCAGTTTGTTGCGAACGTTGTGTCGCAACACGCGATTCATCACGCTAATCAACCCCTCCCGCTGGCGTCGCTGACTCGCGTCCCGCACCATCGCTTGTGCCCCGACGATATCGGCTGGCGTCCGCTCGTCTACGTCGACACCCGGCTCGTATATCGGTACCATCCGTATGTCGACGTATACCGTGCGACCGGACCGGGTTGTGACTGGGAGATCACGCACCTGTAGCGATTCTCCCCGCGTGACCTCCTGGAGGTATTGTTCGATCTGTGTGGTCGTCTCTCGGTCGGGGGCGAGCACCGCAATCGACTCGTCGGTGAGTTCGGTCGGGTCGTAGCCGAGAACCTCCTCGATCGAGGGGGAGACGAAACTGAACCGGCCTTCCAGGTCGATCCGGAAAATAAAGGCGAAGCTCGCGGCGATAACGGCCCGATACAGCTCGTTGCGCTGGTCGAGTTCGCGTTCCCGTTGGACCAGTCGACGACGTTGGCGTTCCCGGTCGGTGACGTCGGCGATCGCGATGACCTCGGCCGTCGAATCACTGAGCAGCGTCGGTCTGGGTGAGACGAAGTAGTACGCCGACCCGTCGTCGCCGTCGCGCTCGATAAGGTCCCCACCACGATCCCGCGTGGCAGCCACCGCCGGCAGCACGTCGACGAGCTGCTGGCCGGTCGCGTCTTCGAGTTCCGGAAACAGCTCCACGGCAGCCGCCGAGACGTCCCGAATCCGATCGTCGCCGCCCACAATCACTGTCGGACTGTCCGTTTGTACTGCCGTTCGAACCGTCAGAAACTGCTCATCAAACAGATACAGCGTCCCGATGGCGAAGGCCGCGACGCCGATCGGCGCGTAGATGAAGTCTATTAACTCCGGTGTCGCGATCGCGATCAGATCGAGGGTGACCGGCAGTGCGAGGAGGCCGGTGAGAATACCCAGTAGCCCGGTATCGTACTCCGAGACGAGATACAGTTCGAAGAGCATGAACAGCCCGACGGCCGCAAGCACGTACGACAGGCCGGTCGACGCCCAGTGTATCAGCCCGTGGTCGATCGCTAGGTGTCGAAACGGTGTGGTCGCTTCGCTGGTCGTGAAATACAGGCCGTGAAGCGGGTTTGTGATCTTCAGCGCCACCACCGTGAGAAACACGCCAGCAGCGAGTCGGCGGAGTGTCGTGTTCGTATGCAACTGTCGACCGCTGTAGGCCGAAGCGAAGTAGAGCCACGCCCACACGGTTGCGAACCCGGATATCAATCCGAGTATGTAGGTGGCCTCTCGAAACGGGTCCGGGACGAGGAAGAACCCCGTCTTGAGAACGGCCCAGAGCCCGGTCGTCGCGAGCAGTCCGACCAATCCATACCGGAGTTCGGCGTCACTGAACGTTCGAGCACGCGGAACCGCGGCAAAACAGGCGATCCCACTGGCGAGAAACAGACTCAGATATGCCACGCCAGTCGGCGTCGTCCACACTGCCGTCATTATTACATCTAGTATCGGGGAACTATAAAAAACCGGTTCGAACGGCCGGCAACACGGGCAGGAATGGCTCGTTGGTGAGACGACTCACCGCCCGGCCGCGGTCGACTGCAGTGCCGTCTCGAAGTGGTCGTCGGTAATCAGCACCTCATCGGCGTGATCGTTCGCCGCCGCCCCGTCGTAACGGTCGGCGACCGCCATGATCGCCTGCTGGGCCGCCTCCCGGCAGATCGCGGTGAGTTCCGCGCCCGAATAGCCGTCGGTGGCGTCGGCGATCGCCTCGAGGTCGACGTCCTCGGCCAGCGGTTTGTTTCGGGTGTGGACCGCGAGGATCGCCCGCCGGGCCTCCCGATCGGGTTCGGGGACCTCGATGTGGCGTTCGAGCCGACCGGGTCGCAGCAGGGCGTCGTCGAGGCTGTCGCGGCGGTTGGTCGCCGCCAACACGACGAGATTGGGGTTGTCGCTGAGCCGGTCGAGTTCGGTCAGCAGTTGGGAGACCACGCGGTCGCCGACGCCAGAATCGTTCCCGAAGCCGTCCCGATCGCCGGCGATGGCGTCGATCTCGTCGAAAAAGACGATCACGGGGGCGGCCTGCCGGGCGCGCTCGAAGACCTCCCGCACCGCCTTTTCGGACTCGCCGACGTAGCGGTCGAGCAGTTCGGGCCCCTGAACCTGAATGAAGTTGACCCCGCTTTCGCCCGCGATCGCCCGTGCGAGCAGCGTCTTGCCGGTTCCGGGCGGGCCGTGGAGCAGGACCCCGGCGGCCGGCACCGTGTCGGCGGCATCGAACAGCGGGCCGTAGGTGAGCGGCCACGTCACCGCCCGTTCGAGTTCGTCTTTCGCCGCCTCGAGGCCGCCGACGTCGTCGAAGTCGGTCGTCGGCGTCTCGGCGACGTACTCCCGCATCGCGCTGGGCTCGACGGCGGCCATCGCGTGCTCGAAGTCCGCACGGGAGACGGTGATCCCCCGCAGTCGACCGCCATCGGCCCGGACCCGCCGGAGGGCGGTCATCGCGGCCTCCGTGGCCAGCGATTCGAGATCCGCGCCGACGAAGCCGTGGGTCCGGGCCGCCAGCGTCTCGGGGTCGACGTCGTCGGCCAGCGGCATCCGCCGGGTGTGGACATCGAGGATCTCCCGGCGGCCGGCCTCGCCGGGAACGCCGATCTCGATCTCCCGGTCGAACCGGCCGCCGCGCCGGAGCGCGACGTCGAGGGAGTCGACGCGGTTGGTCGCGCCGATGACGATCACGTCTCCGCGGGCGTCGAGGCCGTCCATCAGCGAGAGGAGTTGGCCGACCACCCGGCTCTCGAC
>JAWOEO010000197.1:0-3490 GCA_046482755.1 Halohasta sp.
GCCGAGAATCCCGCGGTGGGTCATCGCCTCGGGGTCGAGCACTTCGTCGGCCTCTTCGGGCGTCAGGTAGCCCTCGTCGACGGCGACCTCACGGACCGTCTTGCCTTCGGCGAGCGCCTGCTTGGCGACTTTCGAGGCCTTGTCGTAGCCGATCGCTGGGTTGAGCGCGGTCGCCAGCGCCATCGACTGCTCGACCTGCTCGGCGCAGTATTCTTCATTTGCTTCGAGTTTGTCGACGAACCGCTCGGCGAACACTTCCGAGCCGTTGGCGATGAGTTCGGCCGACTGGAGCAGGTTGTGGGCCAACACTGGCTTGTATAGGTTCAGGTCGATCTGCCCCTCGGCCGCACCCGCGGCGACGGCGGCGTCGTTGCCGACGACCTGTTTGTGGAGTTGGTTGACCGACTCGGCGACGACCGGGTTGATCTTGCCGGGCATGATCGAGGAGCCGGGCTGGTTTTCGGGCTGTTCGATCTCGCCGAGGCCGTTGCGCGGGCCCGAGGCCAGGAGCCGGAGATCGTTGGCGATCTTATTGAGGGAGCCTGCGACGGTTCGGAGCGCGCCGTGGGCTTCGGCCATCGCGTCGTGGGCGGCCTGTGCCTCGAAGTGGTTGTCGGCCTCGCGGAATTCGAGGCCCGTCTCCTCGGCCATGTACTCGGCGGCGAGTTCGGGGAACTCGGGATGGGTGTTGAGTCCGGTTCCGACGGCGGTGCCGCCGAGGGCGAGCTCGGCGAGACGCTCGCGGACGCTTTCGGCGCGGTCGACGCCCTTCTCGATCTGGGCGCGGTAGCCGCCGAACTCCTGGCCGAGCCGGACCGGCGTGGCGTCCTGGAGGTGGGTCCGACCGGTCTTGACGACGCCGTCGAACGCTTCTTCCTTCTCGCCCAGCGATTCGGCGAGCGTTTCGAGCGCCGGGATCACATCCTTGGCGATGGCTTCGAGCGCCGAGACGTGCATCGCCGTGGGGATCACGTCGTTGCTCGACTGGCCGTAGTTGACGTGGTCGTTGGGGTGGACCGCGCGGTCGCCGATCTCGTGGCCCAGGATCTCGGCGGCACGGTTGGCGATTACCTCGTTGGCGTTCATGTTCGAGGACGTGCCTGAGCCCGTCTGGAAGACGTCGACCGGGAACTGGTCGTCGTGGTCGCCCGCGATGACCTCGTCGGCCGCCTCGACGATGGCCTCGGCAATGTCGTCCTCGAGCAGGCCGAGGTCGCGGTTGGCCTGTGCGGCGGCCTTCTTGACGATCCCGAGGGCGCGAACGAAGCGTCGACCGAAGGCGATCCCCGAGATGGGGAAGTTCTCGACGGCGCGCTGGGTCTGGGCCCCCCAGTAGGCGTCGGCGGGCACCTGCATCTCTCCGAGGCTGTCGGCTTCGGTTCGGAACTCGTCTGACATACGCGGCCCAACGCGGGATTCCGGGGTAAAAGCTACTGATCTTCCCGGACATTGGGACAGGGTCAGACCGTTTCGTCGGCGTACTCCTCGGGGGTGTAGGTCGACAGTTCGATGGCGTGGATGTCCGTGGTCATGTGCTCGCCGAGGGCGTCGTAGACCTGTTGGTGCTGTTGGACGAGGCTCTGACCCTCGAAGGCCGGCGAGACCACTTCGGCGGCGTAATGGGCGTCCTCGTATGCCTCATCGATTTGGCGCGGGAGGCTAACGGTCGCCTCGGCGTCGTCGATACCCGCTTCGATCGCGGCTTCGATGTCGTCGGCGTTCATACCATCTCCTTGGACCCGATCAGTAAAAAACGGTGGATACGCCCCGATTAGCTCCAGCGGTCGAGGCCGGTCTGGACGACGGCGGATTCGATCCGCTCGAAGCCGCGTTCGACCTCGCCTGCGTCGACCTCCCATTCGTCGGTCACATAACTACGGGCTGCCGAGAGATCCGGCTCGATCGAACGGTCGAAGCTGTAGTCGTCGGTGACCGGCGGGTCGAAGAACAACTCGCGGATGCGATCGGCGAACTCGATGTGTTCGTTGCGGGCTTCCAAGACCCCAAAGAGGTCGCCATGCTCTTTGATCAGTTTGATCGCCGTCTTGGGGCCGATACCGTTGATCCCCTCGTTGAAGTCGGTCCCACAGAGCATGGCGGCGTCGACCAACTGCTCGTAGCTGATCTCGTGGCTGTCGAGGGTCGGCTGGAGTTCCATCAGTTCGGGGTGGCCCTTGCTCGTCAACCCCCGGAGGGTTCGGGGTGCGCCAAATAGCAGGGTGTCGTAATCCTCGCTGCCGACGTAGTCGGCGTCGCCGATCCGGTTCATATACGACGCCTGGGCCTCCCCCTCCGCGGGAGCGTCGATGTAGGGGACGTCCAGCAGACCCAGGAGTTCGCGGCTCGTTTCGTGGATCGTCTCGGTGAGCCGGACCGTCCGCGCCGACAGCCGGGCGGCCTCGATGGCGTCGCCGGCTTCCTTGGCCTGTTCGAGTCGTTCTTCGGCCTCCTTGCGGTTCTCCCGTCGACGCTCGACTTCGTCGTCCTTGAGGTCGGTCACGCCACCATCAAAAACGAAGACGGGCGTGAGGTCGTGTTCGAAGAACTTGGGGAGTCCCTGGATGATCCCGACGAGGTTGGCGACTTCGGTGCCGTCGTCGGTCGTATAGATCGCGTCGTTGGTCCATTTGACCGTCGTCGTCAGATACCGGTACAGCCAGTTGTGGGCGTCGACTGCGATGACGCTGCCCTCGATGTCGGCGAAGGGGCACTCAGAGAGCGCCGCCAGCGAGCGGAGATCCGCGTTTCCCATACTACTCGCTTGGACGCTGTGGATTTGAAACCCCCGAGTCGACCGCCTCGGGTGGCGCGGCGCTCTCGTGGGCTGCAAGGAACTCCCGCTCGCCGGTCGACAGTCCCTCGCGCTCGCGGAACTCATCGAGGCCCCGCTGGTAGGTGGCCGTCGACACGTCGGCCCACTCGGTCGTGGGACGTTCGAGCACCAGTTCGGCGATCCCCGTCCGGCGGCCGGTGTACTTGAACCCGGACTTGAAAAGCGCGTGGTACGAAAAGACGTTGTTGACTGCGATTCGAACCGTGCCGTACCCCTCATCCGCCGCGAGGTCGGTGATAAATGCCGCGAGTCGTGGGCCGAGTTCGAGGCCGCTGCCGCGGAGGTCGGTGCGGACGGTGAGATAGCGGAGCCACAGGGTATCGGAGTCGGTGCGGTCGGCGTTGAACGCGACCGCCGCGAGGATGCCGTCGACGAACGCCGATTCACTGAGGCCGTCGGGCAGCGGCGGAAGGGAGTCGGTCGTCGACTCGTACTTCTCGGGTGGCTCGCCGCGCACCACGGCGATACCGGTAGAACCAGTGACGAACTTCCCGGCGTAGCTGAACCGGCGGTAGTCCAGCCGGAGTCGTGGTTCGTCGACCGGCCAGCCGAGGAGGGCGAACTCCATGTCGACGCTCGGCGGTCGTCACACAAGAAGGGTCGCCTGTGAGCAGGCGTATCGAACGGTACCGACACCGGTAACACTCGTGTCACCGC
>JAWOEO010000216.1:0-11764 GCA_046482755.1 Halohasta sp.
ATTATCTCTTTACCCTTCCTAACAGTTTTACCGAAAATTTTCTCTTTAGTTTCATTGAGGGTTGGCCATCGAGAGGACGCCCGCGCCGTCGTGGCGCAGTTCGTCGTGGAACTCGTCGTCGAACTGGTAGCCGGGGCCGCCGCGGCCGGTTCCGGTCGGGTCGCCGCCCTGGATCATGAAGCCCTCGATGACGCGGTGGAACAGCACGTCGTCGTACAGCGGTTCGTTTTCGACCGTCTCGCCGGTCTCGGGGTCGGTCCACTCCTTGGAGCCGGTGGCGAGACCGATGAAGTTGCCGACCGTGTTGGGGGCGCGCTCTTCGAACAGTTCGACGGTGATGTCGCCGTGGTTCGTGTGTAGGGTTGCGGTTGGGTTTGCCATACGGGTCGACAGGCTGGCACGGTGAAAACAGTGCTGTCTCGGCGCGCGCGACCGGGCCGGTCGACCGGAGCCTGTGTCGGTCTACCAGTGGTCAACGAAGTTTATGTAGGCGGCCGTCATAGGAGCCTCCCAACGCGATGGAAGAGAGCATCTCCGGCTTCAAAGTACGCGGTGAGTGGAGCGACGTCGTCGAACACGGCGAGCGCATCACCCAGGCACTGCGGGAGACGGGCACGGCGGAGGGCGACCGGTTCGCGGCGGCCTTCGAGGAGTGGAACGAGTGGCGACCCAAGGCCCACGAGCGGCTCAACGAGGACGTCAACGAGAAAACCGCCGATCAGGCCAGCGTTAGCGAGGGCGAGGGCGAAAAGGCGGGGAAAGCCGCCAGCGACGACGTTCGTACCGCCGGCGAGAAGCTCTCGGAGTCCTACGAGAAGATCGGCAACGGCGACGACGAGGGGGCGGTCGAACGCTGGCAGGACTCCATCGACTACGTCACCCGCGCGGCCGACTCGGTGAGTCGGAAGGCCTTACGCACGGTCGAAACCACCGTGTATGAAAAGGTGATGACACAGCTCGCGCCCTACTACTTCGACAACGACCTCATCAGCGCCAACATCCAGCAGTCGACCCAGGGCAACGGCGACGAGGAGTTCATCTTCGAGGTCAACGTCAACGATGACGAACTCAAGGAGGCGGTCTCCCAGCAACTCGGCGAGTACGAGGACACCATCGATCGGTGGCACGTCACGACCGAAAAGGAGACCGAAAACGTCGAGGCCGCCGAAGGCGTCGAGCCGCCCGAACCGCCGGCCGACGACGACACCCGGTCGACGACCAACTGACGATGGCCGACCCGCTCCGCATCGAGCCCGGCGACCGGACCGCCGACGAGATCGTCGACGCGCTCGAAGACGGACGGCGGATCGTGGTGACCGTCGAACTGCTCGGAGAACCGCGGGAGATCAGCCTCCGGTACGACGGCGAGTGGTTCTACTGCGACACTCCGACTCGGCTCCACAAACACAGCGACGCCGGCGAGATGCGGGAGTGCATTCGGGAGATGGGCTACGGCGAGTAGCGCGTGGTTTTACCCCGAGGCGGCCCGAAAGACGGCTATGACCGAATCGCCAGATATCGAAACCCTCGTCGGCACCACCGAGCCGGAGTTCGCCCATATTCTCTCCTGTGTCTTCGGCATCCGGGACCACGAGAGCCGGAGCTACCTCGTCCTGTTGGAGCACCCCGGTATCACCGTCGAGGAGCTCGCCGACATCCTCGAGCGCGACCGGAGCAACGTCAACCGGTCGCTGTCGGCCTTGCGCGAGAAGGGACTCGTCGAGCGGGAGCGCCGCCTGCTGGATCCCGGCGGCTACGTCTACCAGTATACGGCGGTCGACCTGCCGACGGCCAAGACGATGCTCCACGATTCCCTCGACGAGTGGGCCAGCGCGGTCCACGATGCGATCGATGAATTCGGCGGTTAAGCGACCACGGAGACCGCTCACAACCGACCGTCTTTTTACGCCAGCCACATCAAAAATAGGTAATGAGTCT
This sequence comes from Halohasta sp., assembly GCA_046482755.1. Lineage (GTDB taxonomy): Archaea > Halobacteriota > Halobacteria > Halobacteriales > Haloferacaceae > Halohasta. The sequence continues at coordinate 1,939 of JAWOEO010000216.1, forward strand.
CGAACTTTCTGCCCCGGCCCAGTCGGCACCGGGCTGTGCGAACGACGACGGCGTTTGGTTGGAGTGTATCGAATGTGGCGAGCAGTTCGCTCCCTTCGACGACATCCGGTACACCTGCGACGACTGCGACGGCCTGCTGGAAGTGCGGTACGACGACCCGCCGACCTTCGAGGAGTTCGAGGGCCGAGGCGTCTGGCGCTACAACGCCGGCCTCCCATTCGAGGTCGGGGTTACCCTCCCGGAGGGCGACACGCCGCTCCACGAGGCCCCGCGGCTCCGCGAGGAGATCGGCGTCGACAAGCTTCGAATCAAACACGAGGGGATGAACCCCACCGGCTCGTTCAAGGACCGCGGAATGACCGTCGGCGTCCGGGTCGCCAAAGAACTCGGCGTCGGACGGCTCGCGTGCGCGTCGACTGGCAACACTAGCGCGGCGCTCGCCGCCTACGGTGCTCGCGGCGGGATGGAGACGCTCGTCCTGCTGCCGTCGGGGAAGGTCGCCGCGGGGAAGATCGCCCAAGCGAGCCTGCACGACGCCCGGATCCTGGAGGTCGACGGCAACTTCGACTCCTGTCTCGACATCGTGCAGGATCTCGCCGCCATGGGTGAGGTCTACCTGCTGAATTCCCTCAATCCGTTCCGGCTGGAAGGCCAGAAGACGATCGGCTTCGAGATCCTCGAAGCACACTACGAGGACTACGGCGAGTACCCCGACCGGATCGTACTGCCGGTGGGCAACGCGGGCAACACCTCGGCGCTCTACAAGGCGTTCCGCGAACTCGTCCAGAGCGGCGCGCTCGACGAAAGCGAGGTCCCGAAACTCACCGGCGTGCAGGCCGAGGGCGCAGCCCCGATGGTCGAAGCGGTACGCGAGGGTAACGATGAGGTCCGGCGGTGGGACGACGTCGAGACCATCGCCACGGCGATCCGGATCGGCAACCCGGTCAATGCGCCGAAGGCGCTGCCCGGCATCCGCAACACCGGCGGCACCGCCATTGCGGTCTCCGACGAAGAGATCACCGACGCTCAGCGCTCGCTCGCGGCCGAGGGGATCGGTGTCGAACCGGCCTCGGCGGCCTCCGTGGCGGGGCTCCGCAAACTCCGGGAGTCCGGCGAGGTCGACGCCGACGAATCGGTCGTCTGTCTGACGACCGGTCACCTGCTGAAGGATCCCGACGCTGCCTTCGAGGCCGGCGGCGACCCCGAGCCGGTACCGAACGATACCGAGGCCGTCTTGGAGCACATCAACGCCGAGGCGTCGGGCGCGATCGGCCGTGTCTCGAAGCAGGTGTCGAAAGCGGTCGGCTCGCCGCTTTTCACCGCACTCGTCGGTGGCGGCCTCGGGCTCGCGTATCTCGGCTACCGGAAACTCCGGCCGGAATCCGAGTAACCCGTCTCGAAATCACTCGATAGCGTTGTGTGGCACGACACACGAACCGAGTACCGATCCGATGATCGACCATCCCCACGAGTAGTGCCGATTGAGCCGCCCGTCATGCGACCGTCTGACACACCTTTTTGTATCTGACAGACATGTTTCCCCTATGTGGTCGTCGACACTCCCCACTGGAACGGTGCGCGATGAGGGGCGCGGCAGCCGAACCTACCCACAGGCGGCCCACCAGCCGGCCCGGCCGCAGGGGACCGATTGCCGGTCGCGGGCCGCGTTGGCGGCCGAAGTCGGCCGGCTTCGGGAGGAGAAACGGCAGGCCGACGCCGAGATCGAGCGGTTGGAATCGCAGGTCGCGTTGCTCCGAACCCAACTGGAGCGCCACCACGAGTCCAAGCGGGCGATGGTCGACCGCTACGAGCGGGTGATCGCGGAGTTGGAGACGGCCGCAGCGACTACACCGACAGCCGAGCCGACGACCGCCGAGCCCAGCACGCGGGGGCTGCTGGATCGGCTACGGGGACTGTTCTGAGGGGTAGTCGTCGGTTCGCTGGGGGCGCGAGAACGGCGTGGTCGGCGTGGGGGCCGGCGGCGCTGGCTGCCACTCCTCGACCAGCGGTAACCCGGCGGTTCGGGTCGCGCCGACGGCCGCTTGGGCGCGGTCGATAGCGGTACCGTCGAGTCTGGCACTGTAGGCCGCTATCGACTCGCCTGCCGAGGCCGTCGACACGTAGCGCACCGTGGTCCCGCGGCTGTCGATGTCGACGAGGAGATACGCCTGCGGAAACGTACAGATCGACGGCGCGGTGATCTCGGTCACGGAGTCGGTTCCGCTTCCGGCACCGTCGCGGGTGGCCACGCCGGGCAGATGAATGTGGCCGGTGAGCGCCAGCGGGACGCCAGCAGAGCCCAGCGTCTCCATTACCGACTCGCCGTTGCGCAGGACCGGCACGGCCGACATGTCGACGCCGGTTGCGGCTCCCGAACTCGCGGCCTGTCGTGCCGTCGGCGGCAGGGTGTGGTGGGTGAAGACGACCGGACAGTCGGCGGTCTCGGCGCGGTCTTCGAGCCACGCCAGTTGTCCCGACGTGACCCGCCCGTCGTGGCTGTCGCGCAGATCGCCTGCTGGCGTCCACGCGCTATCAAGGGCCAGCAGGTCGACGCCGCCGACCGACACCTGATAGGGGAGTCGGCCGGGGGTGTACTGGTCGACGAAGCGGCCGCGGGAGGCCGACCGGTGGTCGTCGAACGTTTTGGGCACGTCGTGGTTGCCAGGCACTGCGAAGAAGGGCGAATCGAGGTCCGCAAGGCAATCGTCGACGCGGGCGAAATCCCACGGCGCGCCGTCCTTGGTGAGGTCGCCAACCGAGACGACCGCGTCGACATCGCGGCCGTTGATGTCGGTGATCGCCGCCTTGAGGAACCCCTCGGTTCGCTCGAACTGTTTCGGCGAGCCGTCGGCCCGCGTCGAAACGTGGGGATCAGCTAGGACCGCAAGCCGGGTGGGCCGTTCGGTGGTGGGTGCGGCGAGCCGCGCCATGACTGTGCTGCCGGCGTTCCGAAGCGGTCGACCACGCATTGCATATCGGTCGATTCGCGGAGCCTAAAGCCGTATCTAGGAGGGATACACCGGGGTGTGGAGCACTATATAGCCGCTGGGACACGCTGGCCGGGATCGTGAGAGGGGTCACCGATGGCGAGGTAGCGAATCGTCGACCTATCGAACCGTTCGAGGCGGAGACACCCGAGGGCCTCCGATCGGTCATCCCCTTTCAGTAGTCGGCGACTACTAAACTGGCCGATTCCGTGAACTCCCGTTAGCGGTCGCCGGCGGGAGAAGTCGCGGCTCCGGCGTGTGAAAACACGAACTCCCGGAGCAGTTTGCCGGCCAGCGCGGCGGCCTGACCGTCGTCCTGATCGTTGACCTCGACGACGTCGACTCCCGCACACTGCGGGGCGACCGCCCGCACCACATCGCGCATCTGGCGGGGTGTCAGGCCGAACGGCTCCATCGTCCCCGTGCCGGGGGCGAAGGCCGGGTCGGCGGCGTCGATGTCGACACTCAGGTACACCGACTCGTCGCCCCACTCGGGTGGATCGGCCAGCCAGTCGTCGACGGCTTCGGGCGCAACGACCGTCACGTCCTCGGCTTCGGCGCGCTCCCACTCGGCTTCGGAGCCGGTGCGTGCGCCGAGGATGATCGCCTCATCTGCGGTCCGGAGCACGCGCCGCGTCACGCAGGCGTGGCTCCACTCGTTGCCGTCGTATGCCTCGCGCAAATCGAGATGGGCGTCCAGACAGACGAACACGTCGGGGTCGACCGCGTCGACGGCCGGCACGGTCACCGTGTGTTCGCCGCCCAACAGCAGGGGTACGGCCCCATCCCAGACGATATCGCGGAGTTGGCCGCCGAGGTAGTCGCAGTACTCCGCAACGTCGTCCCACGCGCGGACGTTTCCGGCGTCGTGGACCCCACAACCGGTGAACTGCTGGTCCGTCCGGTGGTCGTAGTTATCGTAGCTCTCGGCAAAACGGCGGATGCGGTCGGGACCGAAGCGGGTCCCGGGTTGAAACGTGGTCGTGACGTCCAGCGGCGCGCCGACGACCACGTAAGAAGCAGCTTCGCGGTCGACAGTCGCGCCGGGGAACATCACACGACCTTGCGCTGGCCCTCGTACTCGAGGTATTCGATGTTCATGTCGCTCTCGAACTCCTCGTCTTCGGGGATGCGCATGGTGAACGTCTCGTAGGTATCCAGATCCATCACTTGGGCGTCGTCACCGGTGACCGAAACGACCTGGCCCTGCTTTCGCTCGATGATCGGCACCCAGACCTTCGCGTCGACGGGCTGGCTGAGGCTGCGTTTCTTCTCGTCGAAGACGCCCTTGCCCTCGACGCGAGCCTTCGCACTGCCGTGTTTGCCCGGCTTGGCGGTGCTGTAGTGGTTGATTTTGCACGGCGAGTCGTCCATCATAACGTAGCTTCCCTCTTGGAGTTCGCGAACCTGCTTCTGTTCTCGCGGCATGAACGTCCCTTCTTGAGGCGTTAGTATAAACCGTTTGGAACGCGCCGACGCGAGAGGGGTTGTCGGATCGTAGCCGGCGACTACCCATGTCGTAGTCAGTCACTAACCGATTCGAGCACCGAGAGCGTCCCGTCGAAGTACGGGTCGTCGGTCACGTGGTCGGCGGCCGCCAGTGCCCGGTCGTCGGCGTTGGCCACCGCGTACGACTCACCGGCGACCTCGAACAGCGAGACGTCGTTTTCGCTGTCCCCGACGGCGACGAACTCGCTCGGCTCGCGGTCCAGCAGTTCGGCAACCGCTTCGAGGCCCGCTCCCTTCTCGACACCCGGCGTCTTGAGGTGGTAGGCGTAGCCGGTGTCGACGACCTCCAGTTCGAACTCGGCGGCGACCTCCCGCAGCAGGTCCTCGTCGGCGTCGATCGAGGCGGCGATCTCGCTTTCCCGCCAGCGGTTGGTGGTGTCGGCGTCCCCCCAGCCGAGGTCGCCGCCGCGTTCCACAAATAGCTCGATGGCGGCCTCGGCGGTCTCGCGGTTGCCCTGAAAGGCTAGGTGGTCGTCGGCACAGACGACGCCGCCGTTTTCGGCGATTACGCGCTCAGGGATGCCGGCGAAGTGACAGAGCGCGATCGGATAGGGAAAGGATTTGCCCGTGGCGATGACGATCGGCGCAGGCCACTCGGGGAGTCGCTCGAAGACCCGCGGGTCGACCCGGTGGTCCGGCGTCGTCAGCGTGCCGTCGATGTCAAGCGCAAGCGGTGGTTCCATGGACGTTCTTGGTGGGCAGACGCAAAAACGGCTCGGCGAACGGTACTGTCAATCCGAGAGAAGTCATCTTTTTCATAATAGATGGTGTAGTATACGACGTCGTATGAAGAAACTGATCAACGATCCAGCGGCAGTCGTCGACGAAATGCTCGATGGAATGCTTGCGGCCTACCCGGAGCAGCTTCGGCGGCTCGATGACACGGAGGTGATGGTACGGGCAGACGCTCCGGTCTCGGGCAAAGTCGGGATCGTCTCGGGTGGTGGCAGCGGCCACGAACCCACACACGCCGGGTTCATCGGCGAGGGGATGTTGGACGGCGCGGCGGCGGGTGAGGTGTTCACCTCGCCGACGGCCGACCAGCTCAACGACATGATCGAAGCCTGTGATTCCGGCGAGGGCGTCCTCTGCGTCGTAAAGAACTACGAGGGCGACGTGATGAACTTCGAGACGGCCGGTGAGATGGCCGAAATGGCGGACGTCGACGTCAGGCAGGTCGTCGTCAACGACGACGTGGCCGTCGAGGACTCCCTGTATACGAGCGGTCGACGGGGCGTCGCCGGAACCATTTTCGTCCACAAGGTCGCGGGGGCGAAAGCCGCCGAAGGCGCGGACCTCGAGGAGGTCGAACGCGTCGCCAACAAGATGATTGACAACGTGGCGACGATGGGGGTTGCGCTGACCTCCTGTGTCACTCCCGACAAGGGCGAGCCGACGTTCGATCTGCCCGACGACGAGATCGAACTCGGGATCGGGATTCACGGCGAGCCGGGCACCGAGCGCACCGACATGATGAGCGCCGACGAGATCACCGACCACCTCACGGAGAACGTTCTGGAGGACCTCGATCTCGATGAAGGCCAGGAGATCATCACGCTCGTCAACGGCATGGGTGGCACCCCACAGTCCGAGCTGTTCATCCTCAACCGCCGGCTCCAAGAGCTCGTCGACGATCACGGCCTCGAGACGTGGGACGCGTGGGTCGGCGACTACATGACCTCGCTGGACATGATGGGGGCGTCGATCACCGTCGCGGCAGTCGACGACGAACTCAAAGCACTGCTCGAAGCGTCAGCCGACACGCCGGCGCTCACCGTCTGAGCCGACCAGCACACCCCATTTTTCGACGATCACCGCCGTCACGCCGAACCTGACACGGATACAGACAGGCAATCCAACATTTTTCACTGTTTTTTAACATAAATACTTTGGCCTTCGGGGGACTCTCTGTACGTATGGTAGATGATGCAACGCAGCGGGAGGCGATCCGGGCAGCCGCCGAGGCAGTCGCCGACCGGCTCGAAGACGAAAAGAAACACCTCACTGAGCTGGATTCGGCGATCGGCGACGCCGACCACGGCTCGAACCTCGCACGCGGTTTCCGGGCAGCCGCGGATGCGGTGGCCGACGACGACGAGTCGACGCCACAGGAACTGGTCAAGACGATCGGCGTCACGCTGATCTCGGAGGTCGGCGGGGCCTCCGGGCCGCTGTACGGCGGCTCGATCATGAGCGCCAGCCAGACGCTCGACGACGGCATCACCGCCGAGAGCGCGGTCGCGTTCGCCGAGGCCTACCTCGAGAAGGTCAAGGATCGGGGTGACGCCCACCTCGGCGCGAAGACGATGGTCGACGCGCTGACGCCGGCGGTCCACACGTTCAAGAAGTCGATCGAGGTCGACGAGCTGCCGCCGCTGACGGCGCTGGCGAAGGCGACCGCCGCCGCCGAACGCGGCGTCGAGTACACGGTCCCGCTCCGGGCACAGAAGGGCCGGGCCTCCTTCCTCGGCTGGCGGTCGGTCGGCCACCAGGATCCGGGGGCGACGTCGACGTGGTTCATCATGCAGGAACTCCTCGACGTCGCCGACGAGTATCTGGAGGGCGATGTCGACGCCGATGCACAGTCGCCGACGATCCCTGAGGAGACACCCGAGGAGGACGCGTGATCGGGCTCGTCGTCGTCTCGCACAGTCACGGGGCCGCCGAGGGGATCTGCGAACTCGCCGCACAGATGGGTGGGGATGCCCCCCTCGAACCGGCCGGCGGCGACGGCAACGGGGGGATCGGCACCGACGCCGACCGGATCGGCGAGGCCATCGCAGCGGCCGACGACGGCGAGGGCGTCGTCGTGTTGGTCGACCTCGGCAGCGCGGTGATGAACGCCGAACTCGCCATCGAGATGACCGAGGCCAATGCGACCATCGCCGACGCGCCGATCCTCGAAGGCGCGCTCAACGCGGCGGTCGAGGCGACAAACGAGAAGGCGACCGTCGACTCGGTGCTCGAAAAAGCCGAAGAGGCCAGAGAGTACCGGAAAGTCTCGTAGTCGGCTGGTCGACGGAGACACGCACTCAGTCGTCTGTAAGGACCGCACGAATCTCGGTCAGAAACGTCGGGAACCAGTGGAGGTCCGATTGCAGATGGCGGTAGATTTGCTCGTTATCGAGATCGAATCCGTACGTATGGGCGAGGACGTTCCGGAAGCGAGCCGCCTCTTGCATCGCTTCACCGGTGTCCGCAGAAAGGATATCTATCCGGCCGAGTTGGTCGAATTTTTCAGCGTTGGCCTCTGGGACCGTGCCGGACAGCGATTTGAGCAGTAACTCGGCGATATCGATACACGCCTCCAAGGCGGTCTGGAACTCACGCTCGACAATCGCTTGCTGTTCACGATCAGTGAGATAGTCCGATAGATCAAGAGACAGCTTCCGTGAGAGAACGGTCACCGCTTGCTCGATGTACTCGACCCTTCGACGATTCTCGATTCCGTTTCGGCGTCGAGGGTCGTTAGACGAGCTCTTTCAATCGATCGAGTGCGTTATCGAACCGTTCACGACGCTCCGCGCTGGTCGAACGCTCCCGTTCGCTGTCGAACTGTGCGAGCAACTCCTCGGCCCGTTTGGCATCGCCGACAATAACGGTCCCACTCCGCAGTGCCGAGTAGCCGACTGCTGGCCGGACACGCTGGAGGTCGACCACGTCGATGTCGTCGGTGCCGAGCGCGCAGGCGAGATTGGCACCGAGTGTGAGCCGTGCTTTGAATGGGTCGTCGACTGACGGCAGAAACTCGACAGCAATGTCGATATCGCTGTGGCTTCCGGCTGCGCTGGTGGCCTGCGAACCGAACAACACGCCGAGCCCGATCGAATGCTCGCTGAGCACCGCTTGGAGGCGGTCGAGTGTTCGGTTATCGACTGTGCCGTCAGGCACCATGTATAGTACGTAGCTCTGCGGGGAGTATAAATACTCTGTGGGGCCAGCAGCAGAAGCGGTGACCCAGACAGATTGTTCTATTTAGAGAGTGAGCCTTGTAGTCATCCAAACAGTCTTGTAAACAAAAGGTCGTTATCAAGCTATGAACCGATTTTACATATTTTATGCCTGTTTGGCGATCTTCGGTGCTGTCTTTACATTCAGTGCGGCCACAACCATCATACATGGTGATTCGAGTGTCCCAATCATCTTTGAGGGTATCGGTGGGATCGTAGTACTGGGTTCATCGGTGTATACGGTTCTCACAGGTTCGCCGTCAGAGTTTGATATCGGAGATGTGGCGTTCTGGGCTGTCGTAGTGGGCACAGCTGGCATTCTACTCGGTCAGGTAATCCAATTCGTCTGACTTCGAAATAGGGCATCTGATAGAGAGTATGATCGACTTGTGTCCTGTATTCAGCAGAGATGGGATAAGCTATCTGCAATCTATAGGATGTATCAGTATCCCCCTCGTTGCTGTTGCAGTGTCGCTCTTGCGCGTGCGACGTATGAGTTCGCTGACCAACTTCGGGCCTCACTCATCCTCTCGAGTAATCGTTGCGCAGAATCAGGTGAGAGCACGTCGTTCCGCACGAGGGCAGTGAGAAGGATCGGCGTCGTCACGAGGCGAGTTTCGACCAGGGATGCGTGGATAACTGCTAGCCGGTTGAATTCATCGCAGAGGAGTTGAACCGCGTTCACTTCGTTCGCCAGTGTGACTGCCGCGTTTTCGCCATCGTCGAGTGGAAACGTTTCGTCCAGTTCGACGAACTGGATTTTAAACGCATTCTTACGGTCAAGCACGGCCTGTGCCGCCTCTCCAGAGGCGTCATCGTAAGAGGCTGTTTCAGATAATTCTTCGAGGACTTGCTCGGGGAGTAGTAATTCGTGCGACTCAAGGAAGATATCTAGTGGGTTTGTTGTGGCATCTACAACGGTTCCCAAACTAACAAGGGCGGACGTATCAGCGACGATGCGAACCATCTATGTGTCAGCCAACTCCTCTGCCACGTCATCGACGAACGTCTCGCTCAACTGCTGCTTCAGTAGACGGAAATTTGCGGCCTCCTCGTGACCAACGAGAGATTTTAATTGCTTGAAGCTAATGTCGTCGTCGTAGTACGCTTCTGCGACCTCTTGCTTCACTTCATCAGAGTGCGATGCGTCCTGAAGGTACTCTCGGAGGGCAGTAGTGAGAATGTCGGTCCTGTCTGTCTCGAACACCGCCGCGAGAGTGTCAGCCCGTTCTACCAGCCCTCTCGGCGCTCGGAACTGAACGCGCTTCTTCTCCGATTCGGAGCTCATGTGTGTACATTGTGAGTGCGACAGCAAAAATGCTTGCCTCACGCGATCATCTAACTGTACTTATCCTATCAAACTGGTCTGACCGACTTGCG
>JAWOEO010000105.1:0-4782 GCA_046482755.1 Halohasta sp.
AATACGTCTTTGACCCGGTCGGAGGTCTGTCGGAGGATATGCTTGCGGCCACCGTCGACCGCGGGCGCGTCGGCCTCGACGTTGTACTCGGTGAACTCGACGTCTTCCCACTCGCCGCTGGTCAGCAGCTCGGGGGTGAGTCGGTCGACCGTTTCGGCAGCCTCGATTCCCTCCATGAGGGCGGTCACGGCCGCGTCGGTGAGTGTGACCGTCCGAACGGTGCGCTCGGTTTGGGTGATTAGCTCGCGGCGTTCGAGTTGATCGAGGAGATCGGTGTCGTCGACCGACTCGCCGGTGGCCAGCGATTCGAGTGCGGCGGCTTCGGGGTCGGCCTCGGGGTCGGCATTCGGGTCAGCGGCCACCTCGCCGGAGTCGATGGAGCCGTAGCCCTTGCGCGCGAAGTTCGCGAGGGCGATGTCGACCTGCGGGCCGCCCAGCCCCGAGGCGCCGATGAGTTGGCCCATTGACACCGGCTCGTCGTCGGCTCCCGCCTCGATTGCGGCACGGTAGAGCCGAACCTCTGGGAGCCCCTCGTCGAGGTACTCGTGGCCCTCCTCGGAGAGCTCGGCGCTGGTGTCGGTTGTTTCGTCGACGGTCACGAGGTCCTCCTCGCGCAGATCGAAGGCCGCGCGGGTGACCGCGGCGGGCTTCAACCCCGTTTCGTCGGCCAGCCGCTCTATGGCTGTACTATCGGTCGCGTTCGCGGCTTCCAACACCGCGAGCTGTGATTCCGGGAGTCGCATCGCTTGTTGACAGTGGATGAGGAGGGTCGACGGTTAGCGTTTGCGAAGACGGGCAGAAAACTCAGTGCGAGCCGCCGGGACCGCGTCGACCCGAATCGAGGTCGATATCCAGATCGTCGAGGAGCTCTTTGGCCTCCTCGCGTTTTTCCTGATGCTTTTTCAAGAATTCTTTCATCAGGACGGCAGCCTGCTCTTTGCAGTCGCCACACAGTCGTTCGCCGCCGACACACTCCTCGTAGACCTCCGTCGCCAGTCCGTCGTCGTCGTTGGCCAGCAGGTAGGCATACAGTTCGTAGACGGGACAGTCGTCTGCCTCGCCGCCGAGTTCGCGCTGCTTTTCGGCGGTCTCACGGCCGCCGGTGGTCGCGGATTTGACCTTGTCGTAGCCGTCCTCCGGATCGTCGAGCAGACTAATGTGGCTCGCCGGAATCGACGACGACATCTTGCCGCCCGTCAGGCCGGTCATAAACCGGTGGTAGATCGACGACGGCTGGATGAAGCCGTAGCCGCCGGTGTCGACCTCCACCTCGCGGGCGAGTTCTTCGGCCTCGTCGAGGTCCATCTCGAAGGCGTCGATGTGACCCTCATACACGCGCTTTTCGCCCTCGATGGCCCCGATCATCGCCTCGAAGGCATCCTCGGGGCCGTGGCGATGGAAAAAGCGCACGCGGGAACGAACCGGCTCCATCCCAGTCTCCGAGAGTTTGTCGACGGCCGCAGCACGGGCGGCAGTGAGTTCGGCGTCGACGTCTTGTTCATTGAGCCAGTCGGCGGCGTCTTCACAGCGAACCAGCTCGTCGTCGGCGATTTCGGCCGCAAGCGCGTCGTAGGCCTGCCGGATCAACCCGCCTTCGGCGGCGTCGGTCTCGAAGCTCGCATACGCCTCTGTTACTTTGAAAAATCGCATCCGAACCGAGAGATCCCGCGCGAGCCGGACGTGGGGATCTTGATCGGGGCCAACCGGGATGACCGTGGGTTTGGGCCCGTCGACCAACTGCGGGTAGAGCATATCGGCCATCTGGGTGGCGACGCTCTGCATGTGGCCGACGTTAGTCTCGCCGTCGAAGCCGTAGATCGAAGCGAACTCCGAAAACCGGGCCTTCGAGCCGAGTTCGAACGCGAGATCTTGGAGTTCGCGGTTCTGTGACTGGCGGTAGAGCGTCCCGTCCTCGGCGTCGAAACCGAGCGCCAACAGGCTCAACAGATAGCTCTCAGCGTGCTCGTCGATTTCGTCCCAGCTCATCCCACGGGCGGCGTGGGCTTCGAGATCGGCAATGAGGCCGTAGGCGTCGGCACCCTGCTGTTGGTGCCAGATGATTTCATCAAATACGAGTTTGTGACCGATATGGGGGTCACCGGTTGGCATGAATCCCGAGAGGACGGCCGCTGGCTCGTCGTTGGCCAGCGCCTCGGCGACTGGGCTGTAGTCGCGGTGGCCGAAGATGACTCCGCGGCGCATCAGGTAATGGGGGTTGGGTACGTCACCGAGCAGCGCTTCGAACTCCTCGATGCCGAACTCCTCGAACAGTTTACGGTAGTCGGCGATGGTCGACGATCCCCAGGGATCGATGGTGGTCTCGGCGACGCCGCCGTCGGGCAGCGGCGGGGCTCGACGTCCTGTTCCACCATCGTGGTCTGGCCCCATCTGGGGTGTATCCTCGTCTGTCATGGCGTAAGTCGGCTCACGGTGAGCCAGTGTATCTCATCCTTGGCTCCGGTCAGCGCAAAAACCATTCGTTTCCGGACCCCTCCGGCGAGCCGCACATCTAGCGACAACTCACGCGGGTCGAACTTGTGATCCGGCTCGACAACCCGAACGAGACGCTCGGAGTACACTTTCTGCTTGAACTCATCGGTCGTGATGTGTTCCGTCATATATTCCTTCCTTAATATAGGATTTCCGAGATGCAAAGTATACTAATCGGAAATCGGACCGTAAACCCCACCGTACTCCCGCGCCGGTCGGTCGTCAAGGCCCGGTGAACCGGACTTCTTCGAACCCCGCCTGTTCGAGCACCCCGCGGATGAACTCCTCGCCGTTGCGCTTCGCGGTGTCCAGGATCTCGTCCACCACCGACGGCGCCACCGAGCGTTCGCGGACGAATTCGGCGACCCGGCGCCACGCGTCGGCGCTGAGCGACGTGTCCGGGTACGGGTAGTCCTCGCGTTCGATGTCCTCCACCGCCACGTCGATGATCTGCGGCGGTGCGAGCTTGACCGTCGCGCGGCGTGCGGTGGTGCCGTCGGGGGCGACGTAGTGCTCGACGACGATCTCCTCTTCGCCGCTGCCGACGTCGAAGCCCGCCGTGATGAGCAGCGTGACGACCACGAAGTCGAACGTGCCGCCGGTCGTGCTCAGGTCGATGTCGCTCGCGAGGTTCCACGTGCGGAAGAACAGATACTCTTCTTCGCTCAACGTGTCTCTGACCGTCGCGTCGGACTCGCGCAGCTTCCTCAGGATCTCGTTCAGCGAGACTCCCGCCGGAAGGTAGTCGTACGGGAAGACCGCCCGGTGCACGTAGCGCACGGTCGTGAACGCGTAGAGGTCGCGCACCGATTCGAGCGTGATCGACGACGTTGCGAAACGCTCGACGCGCTGCAGCCGGATCATCGGCAGGCCCGGGATGAGCTGGCGCCCGAATGCGTTCGTGAACAGCGCGAACACGATCACGACGACGAGCGCCGCCGTGAGGATCAGCCCCAGCCTCGTGCGCGTCTTCACAGGCGCTCCCGACTCATCCGCGCAGCTCCTCGCCCCTGGGTTCGGCGTCGGTGGCGAAGACGACCTCGGTGAACCCCGCCATGGACAGGAAACCGCTGATCAGCCGCCGGGCGTTTTCGTCGGCACGCTCGAGGATACCGCGCTCGACCGCCTCCTCGGTGACCCGTATCTTCGCCTCGTCGAGTTGGTCGGTGAGGTCGAGCAGGCCGATCCGTCCGCCCTGCTCGCGGATGAAGTACTGCTCGATCGACGACTCGTCCGCGTCGACCGCGAGGACCTCCGCCCGCGGCAGGCGGACGTAGATCCGGTCAGGGTCGCGCCGGTCGGGCGTGACGGTGACGCCTCGAGCGAGGTCGATTCCCGCGCGGACGCGGATGTCGATGGAGAACAGCACCGCGCGGTCGACGGTTTTCACGAACAGGAAGCTGCGTTCCTCGCCGAAGTAGACGAGATCGCGGTAGATGTGCTCGTAGGTGGATAGCTCGAGCAGCGACTCGATTCGGTTCTCCAGGCGCACGAGCTCGGCCTGGGAGTCCGGTGCGCAGCCGGCCGTGCCGATGAGCGACGAGAAGACGAGGAGGGCGAGCAGGAACGCTGACGTCGACCGGCGCCGCATACGTTCACTATACTACGGGTGCGCGCGCGCATCGCAAGCCGTGCGTCGGACGTGCGCAGACGCGCAGGGCGAGCCCTCGAGCGGTGGACCGACGCGCCCTCGCGCGATCGTGGTCCAATCGGCTGGAGAAGCCCGTCTATTGGGCCGAAAGGTAGACTATGAGGCAGATACGCGTCCCGGCATCCGCATTGCTCCCGCTCGCACTCCTCGCTCTCCCCGCGTTCGCGCTCTTTGCGGAGGATGGGGCCGATACGAGCTTCGACGAGCCCGGCGAGCGCCCCGACCACTCCGAGCTCGCGCGCGATTTCCCGGAACCCGAAGTGCCCGACCCCCACGCCGACTCCGACGGCTCGGCGACCGATCGCGCGCCCCACGCCGATGCCCACGGGGGCGACCGAATCGCCTCCACCAGGGACGTGGTCGCAGAGGTCGACGGCCGGCCGGTAGGGACGCTCGCCGCGCCCGAGGTGCCCCGGTCGACCGCGCAGGGCTCCGGCGTTGCCACCGCCGACGTACCCCCGCTGCAAGAGATCCCGGGTGCGATTCTCGAACAGATCAGCGCCGGACCGACCGGGCCCATCGGTGCGGCGGTGCGGACGACCCCCGGCGGTGACGTCGCTCCGACCCTGGACGAGGCGGTCGCCGCAGATCGGCGGGTCGACACGTCGCGCACGCCCTCGATCGATCCGGACCCCGAGCGT
>JAWOEO010000258.1:0-4696 GCA_046482755.1 Halohasta sp.
AAGACTGCGATCGTCACTGGTGGATCGGAAGGGATCGGCAAAGCGATTGCCGAGGAGTTCCTCAATCAGGGTGCGTCGGTCGTCATCGCAAACCGCTCGGCGGAGAAAGGCCAGCAGGCGGCCGACGAACTCGGCTGTTCGTTCATCCAGTGTGATGTCTCCTCTTACGACGCGGTGACCGATCTGGTCGACCGGACGGTCGACGAGCACGGCGGACTGGATATCATGGTCAACAACGCCGGGATCGGGATGACCGGCACCGTCGAGACGACGGGGATCGACGACTGGCAACAACTGTTGGAAGTCAACCTCAACGGCGTGATATACGGCACGCGGGCGGCGATGCCGTACCTCAAAGAGTCGTCGGGCTGTGTGCTCAACGTGGCGTCGGTCTTCGGGCTCGTCGGCGGGCCACAGACCGCCGCCTACGCGACCGCCAAGGGGGCGGTCGTCAACTTCACCCGGACGACGGCGGTCGACTACGCCGAGGCGGGCGTCCGTGTCAACAGCATCTGTCCAGGATTCGTCCGCACGGCGATGACCGAGTCGGAACTCGAAAAGGACTCGTTTTACGAGTTCGTCCTCAGCCAGACGCCGATCGACCGCGTCGCCGAACCCGAGGAGGTCGCCGAGCCAGCGGCGTTCATGGCCTCGGATGCGGCCTCCTACATCACCGGCGTGAACCTCCCGATCGACGGCGGCTGGACGACACACTGACGAGGCCGGTCACAGGCGCTCGGCGATCCCCACGAGCGTCTGACCCGCCGTCACCGTCGACTCCCGCGCGATCGAGTAGACGACGCCCTCCCGGTCGGCGGTCGCGGTCTGGAGCGGTTCGTAGGTCGACGGGTCGTAGACAGTCCCGAACGCGGTCCCTTCTTCGACGGACATCCCCAGTTCGACGCCCTCGTCGACCACGAATAGCCCCGAGTCGGCCGCACGGACACGCCCGAGGTGGTTTCTTGCCCGGGTGCCGTCCCACGGTTCCGGCTCGCCATCGAGGAGATCGAGGTGTCGACAGACGCCGAAAAGCCCCGTAAGGCCGGTTTCGATGGCCGCCTCGTCGACCTGTTTGTTCGAGCCGAGTTCGGGTGTGATCGAGGGAATCCCCGCGCGGGTCGCCGCCACGCGGAGTTTGCCGTCGAAATCGCGGGTGTCCCACTCGGCGGCGGCCTCCTCGCCCGCGGCTTCGGCCAACAGGAGGTCGGTGCCGAAGGCCTCGGCGAGCCGCCGTGAGTCGTCGTCCCCGCGGAGGTAGACCGTGTGAGTAAGCATTTCGGGACTGCCGGTGTGGAGGTCGACGATGGCGTCGGCCCCCTCGATTTCGGCCCAGAGTCGGGCGGCCATCCGCTCGTGGATCGAGCCCTCGGGATCGCCGGGCCAACACCGGTTCATGTTGGGCGCGGCCGAATCGATGGGCTCTGGCGTGGTATAGGAAATGCGGTCGAAGGTGAGCGGGTCGGCCACCGGTACCGCGATCAGCGTGCCCGCGAGATCGGAGGCGTCGGGGGCAGTGAGTCGACCGTGGAGCCGCCGGAGGAGTTCGGTGCCGTTGAGTTCGCGGCCGTGCTGGGCGGCCTGAATATAGACTATCGGCCCCGCGCCGGTGCCGTACCGGTGGACCGTGGTCTCGACGGCCACGCCGGAGGGGAGCCGGGCCAGCGTGATGCGCTCGGCAGTGTGCATACATATCACACGGACCGGGGGGTTGTATTGCTACGGGATGGTCGACTCTTTTATTTAGGTTCACCCCACTGTACGCCGTATGGCGATTGAAACGCGGGATCACGCCCATCTCATCACGCACGCGCTGGCCCAAGACACGCTGTCGACGCTCCGGTCGGTCGAGACCGAACAGGTCGCTTTCCGGAAAGGACTCGTCCGGCTCGGCCGGATCTGTGGCTACGAGATCATCGACGGCGCGATGGACACCGAGTTCGTCCCCATCGAGACGCCGCTGGCCGAGACGACCGGCGAGCGCGTCAAAGGCCTCGACGACGTGGTGATCATCAACGTGCTGCGGGCCGCAACTCCCTTCGTCGAGGGGCTGCTCAAAGCCTTCCCGCGGGCCAAACAGGGCGTCATCTCCGCCGGCCGCGACGAGTCGGCGGGGATGGACGACGACGGCGAGTTTCCGATCACCATCGACTACGTGAAGCTCCCCGAGATTACCCCCGATGACACCGTGATCGTCGCCGATCCGATGTTGGCGACGGGCTCGACGATGTGCAAGGTCCTCGATCACGTCCTCGATGTGACCGACAGCTACGAGAACCTCTTCGTGCTCTCGGCGGTCTCGGCTCCGGCCGGCCTGATCCGCGTCGACGAGGCGTTCCCCGAAGTCGACCTCCTGACGGTCGCGATCGACGACCGACTCGACGACAACGGCTACATCGTCCCCGGCCTCGGCGATGCCGGCGACCGGGCGTTCCGAACGACCGACTGAACGACCGTCGACTCAGTCGAGATCGACCCGGCCGCTGGTCGCGTTCAACAGCCGCTCTCTGAGATCGGGGGCCTCGTCGACGGGCACCCGAACCCCGAACGAAGCCCGTTCGTCGTAGCTGGCGTCGAACTCAACACCCGTGGATTCCAGAATCCCACGGACCGTCCCCGAGTCGTCGTAGGCGACGGTCGCAGTGAACCGCTCGTGTGGCAGTTCCTCGACGATCCCCGCGTCGTCGACGGCCTGCTTGACAGCCGCGGAGTAGGCACGGGCTAACCCGCCGACGCCGAGGTTAGTGCCACCATAATACCGGGTGACGACCGCCACGAGGTTCTGGAGGTCCTGTTGGACGAGCACGTTGAGCGCCGGTTTGCCCGACGAGCCGCTGGGCTCGCCGTCGTCGCTACACCACTCCCTGAGCATCACCTCGCCCGGCCGGGCGGCCGAGGCCTCGCCCGCGGGCACGCGGTAAGCCGGGACGTGGTGGGTCGCATCGGGATAGGTCTCGCGTTCGGCGTCGATGACGGCCTCGGCTTCTTCGACCGTGTCGACCGGCTCAACGACGCCGATGAACTCCGAGCCCTGTCGGTCGAGGGTCGCTTCGCCGCGGCCGCCGACGGTTCGGAACGGATCGCTCACGGCCGCGGGTTGGCGGCGAACGTAAAAAGCCCCGTCGACGGCGGGGTCGACTACGTCTCGGCGAGTGGGACCGGCTACTCCTCGGCGGATGGGATGGGCGAGCCGAACCGGTCGGGGTGGTGGAGGTAATACAGTAGGGCGAAGGCGACGACGCCGACGAGTTCGACGGCTTTCGACACCGCTGCCAGCGGCTCAGCAGCCAGCGCCGCGGCGAGCGGGCCGTCGGTCCAGAGCCAGTAGCCAACCAGCAGCGCCGCCAGCGTCCCGCCGCCGAGGGCGCTGAGCCGGCGGTAGCGGTAGCCGCGGAACAGCGCGGCGGCGACCGCCACCAACAGCAGGGCGGCCGGAACGAAGAGGAACGGCCGGCTGTCGGCAACCGGGTTCGAGAGGAGCGAGACCGAAAGCCGGGGGAGCGCCCAGATGAGATGGATCGCGGCGACGACAAGGGCGGCCTGAATCGCGGCGAGTCGACACAGGCGTTCGATGACGGCCCGCATCGTCAGAACTCGACGCGCCGGACGAACGATAGCTCGCGGATCGCCAACAGGAGGTCGCCGGGGACGTCCTCGTCGGTGATGACGTGGAGCTGTGGCTCGTCGGTGAACTCGGGGTCCTCGCTGATGATCTGGCGGATCGAGATCCCGTGGTCGGCGATCAGCCCCGTCACCTCGGCGACGATCCCCGAGGCGTCGGCGGCCTCGACCTCAACGGTCATCACGGTGAGATCGAGGACGGGCGCGAGATCACGGAGGCTCGGGATCGCCGAGATGTTGGCGAAGATCCGCCGGAGTTCGGGGTCCGAGCGAATGGCGTCCGTCGTCGAATCGACCACCCGGCGGTCGACGTCGATCTCGCGGGCGATTCCGGTGTAGGGGATCTCGATGCCGCCGGAGACCACCCGACCCTCTTCGTTGACCGAAAAGCCGCGTTCGAGCAGCAGCCGGATCACCGCCTGCTGGCTCGGGCTCCCCTCGAACTTCTCCATGATTTCGTCGAACATGGCTTCGTTAGTGGCCTCCTACTGAAGTGGGACGACGGGACAGACGGCTCACAGTTCGCCCTTCGTGCTCGGGGTGTCGCTACGGCGCTCGTCGACTCGCGTCGCGTCGTCGAGGGCCCGCGCCAGCGCCTTGAACAGCGCTTCGACCTCGTGGTGGGCATTGGTGCCCGCGACGACCTCGGCGTGGAGCGTCAGCCCGGCGTTGAGCGCGAGGGATTCGGCGAAATGCCGGGCCATGTCGCTCGTAAACTCGCCGATCTGGGCCTGTGAAAAGTCGCCGTCGAAGACGAAGTAGGGCCGACCGCTGACGTCGACGACCACGGAGGCAAGGGCCTCATCGAGCGGGACCCGACGGTCGGCGTAGCGAACGATGCCGCGTTTGTCGCCTAGGGCCTCCTCGAACGCTTCGCCGAGGGTGATGCCGACGTCCTCGACGGTGTGGTGGTCGTCGATGTCGAGATCGCCGTCACACCGGACAGTCAGGTCGAACAGGCCGTGTGTGGCCAGTGCGGTCAGCATGTGGTCGAAGAAGCCGATCCCGGTGTCGACGCTGGCCTCGCCGTCACCGTCGAGGTCGAGGGTGACCTCAATGGTCGTCTCGCTCGTCTCGC
>JAWOEO010000288.1:0-4812 GCA_046482755.1 Halohasta sp.
CGAAAGCGATCCGAGAGGAACTCGGTATCGAGCCGGGAGACGAGATCGCCTTCGAGGAGGCCGAGAGCGGCTACAGGATCCGAAAGCAGGCTCCGACGACCGCCGAGGGGGGTGATCCGTTCGAAAAGTATCGCGGGGCCGCCGAGAGTGACGACTCGATGCCCGACCGGATGCGTCGACTCCGCGGCGAGTACCCTCGTGACGTGGCTGGGGACGATGACGACGATCCGGAGTCCGACGCGTGATCACCGCCGTCGACACCAACGTGCTCCTCGCACTGTTGTACGACGACGCCCACGCCGATGCTGCCGCGGCCGCGCTGCAACGCGCCTACCGCGACGGGAAACTCGTCATCACGCCGATCGTCTACGCCGAACTCGCTGCCGACGGGCATTTCGAGACCAGCGATGATCTCGATCAGTTCCTCGCCGATTTCAGTATCCAAACCGCTGATGTCTCCGCGGCGGCCCGGTTCCGCGCTGGCGAGGCGTTCCGAGAATACACCGACCGTCGACCCGATGGGTTCCAGTGCCCATCCTGCGGTGCCGAACAGTCCATCCCGTGTGCGTCCTGCGGGACCGACCTCACTTCACGCCAGCATATCGCCGCGGACTTCCTGATCGGCGGCCATGCGGCTGTCGACTGTGAGACACTGCTCAGCTTCGACACCGGGTTTTATCGCTCGTATTTTCCTTCGGTTTCGATCCGGCCGGAGTAAGACGCGATTCAGTTTCGACTGCCCTTGTGGGTGATCTTCCGGTCGACGATATCCGAGGTCGTCTTGAAGACGATCGCGACCATCGCGGTAAAGACGACCGTGCCGAGGGCGAACGGGCTGGCGATCGACTGGAGGCTGGCGAGGCCGACGGTGTACCACACCACCGCGATGCCGACGACCGCCGAGAGGGCGACGAGCCCGATGCCGATCGCCACGAACAGGGTATCACTGCCCGAATCAGCCGCCTGCGTGTCGGAGTGCTGTGTCATATCCGGCTAGTCGACTGTCGATCACATAATACCGAACGCGCGTTCCCACTGGGTAGGAATCCCCTACGGCCTCAGAGCGGCTGGTAGAACGGGATCGGCGGATGGGGGAGGTCCAGCCCCATCAACATCAGCGCGTGCTGCAGCGGGATGTACCCCAGGATGATGAACGCGATCCCGAGCACCCGGTGGAGCCGCACCCGCGTTCCGGTCGACAGCGACTGGAACAGCGTCCCATAGATGAACAGCGCGGGGATCGTCCCCAGCCCGAGGACGGCCAGCGAGACCGCCCCACCGGCCGGCGAGGCCTGAACGAACGCATAGAGGAAGGCGGGATACAACAGCGGACACGGCAGCAGGCCGTGGAGTGCCCCGAGGCCCAGAATGCCCGGCCCGTCGACGGAGGCGTCGATCCGGGCGGTCAGCCGGCGCTGGATGGCCCGCGTGATCGGTCCGAACAGCCGCTCGCCCGGTAGCGACAGCACCTGCCCCCGCAACAGGTAGTTCACCCCGGCGGCCATGATGAGCAGGCCGACGGTGAAGCCGACGACGATATTCAGCTCCCGCAGCAGGGTCGACACCTGTCCGACCGAAACGGCCACCAGCGAGCCGGCCAGCCCGAACAGCCCGCCGATGAGCGTGTAGCTCAGCGTTCGGCCGAGGTTGAACAGGCCGTGTTGGCGAACCATCCGCACCGAGAGTCGGTTCGACTGGCCTCCATCACCCCGAGTCGACCGGCCTTTCGACCCGCCGTCCATGCGGTCGGCGTAGGTCGTCACCAGCGGGCCACACATGCCGAGGCAGTGGGCCCCGCCAAAGAGGCCGATCAGGAAGAAGACCCCGAGATTGACCGTCGCCCCATCGAGCGCTCCACTGGTTCCCGAGGGTGTACACGTCTGGAGGAATACGGGGTCGACCATCACTCAGGCGTAGGCGTCGACGACGGTCTCGATATCATCGACGATCCGCTCGACGTCGAGGTCCTCCCCGCGGTAGGCACGCTCGACGACGCCATCGGGGTTGACGAGGAACGTGATCGTAATGTGTTGGAACTCGTAGACGTCGCCGCCCTCGTCGGTCTTCTCGAAGCCGATGCCCAGTTCCTCCTCGACGACTTCCTCGGCGCGGTCGTCGCTCTCGGGCCGAAGGTAGTGCCACCGCTCGTGGTCGTACCGGATGCCCGCCTCCTCGGCGTCAGTCTCCAACTCCTCGGGCGTATCGCGGGTCGGATCGAAGGTGATCCCCACGAGGTCGACCGCATCGAGCAGGTCGCGGTCGGCCAGCGACGCCTGGACGTTGGCCATCCCGCCCATCAGGAGGATACACTCGGCCGTACAGAACGCATAGAAGGCGGTGTAGACGGCGGGCAAGTCCCGGTCGGCCGACGAGAACTCCTCGTCGCGGAGGGCCTCCGGGAGGGTGAACTCGGGGAACGACTGTCCGTAGGCGGGATACCCCAGATCCTCGCTGTCGGCGAGTTGGTCCTCGGGCTCGCCGAGGACGACGTTCGCCGGTCCCGACTCGAAGAGCCCGGTGAGACAGCCCGCGGTCGACCCGACTGCCCCCGCGGCCCCCAACACAGTGGCCCGTCGAATGAGACTGCGACGTTGCATTTGCGCTACTGTACGTTTCGATGCCGAAGTAGGCTCTGGTCGACCTCTCGAATGCCGTGCCGGCTTCGATAGCCGTACCAGACGCGTTAAGCCGCCGTCTACCGTGTCCGGGCACAATGACATCACCAACAGATGAGGCCTCAGCCATCGACAGACGAACCGTACTGACCGCCACCGCCGGCGGGCTGGCGGTCGGCCTCGCCGGCTGCATGGGCGACAGCAGCGCCGACCGCCCGGCGGCGGTCGACCTCGACGAGGGACAGACCTGCGACCAGTGCGGCATGGTGATCGAGGAACACCCCGGCCCGACCGGCCAGGTATTCTTCGAGGATCACCTGTCGGACCGTGACGGCCCGGCGTGGTTCTGCAGCGGCACCTGCACCTACACCTACCGCTCGGACCAGGAAGCCGATGGGGCGACCCCGATCGTCACCTACCTCACCGACTACAGCGCGGTCGACTACTCGGTCGACGACCAGCCCGCGATCACGGCCCATCTCGCCGCCGAGGAGTACGCTGTCGAGTCGGCGCTCTCGGTGGTCGCCGGCAGCGAGGTCATCGGCGCGATGGGGCCGGACCTCATCCCCTTCAGCGACACCGCCGACGCCGACGCCTTCGCCGAGGAGTACGGCGGCGAGGTGTTGCCGGCCGCCGACGTCGACCGCGAGCTGGTCGACAGCATCAAATCCTGATTCTCATATCGTCAGCGCGATCTGGATCGCCCCGGCGGCGATCAGTAGCCCGCCGCCGAGGCGCTGGCCGACGACCGACAGCCGCGCCAGTTTGAGTTCGGCCAGCTCGTAGCCCATGCCGATAGCGAACGTCGACCCCAACAGCAACGCCGCGATCGTCCCGCCGTAGACGCCGACGACCAGCAGGGTCTGGCCGACGCCCGCCCGGAGGGCATCGAGCACCAGCCCGAAAAACAGCGGCGCGACACAGCCGACCGCGGCGATCGCGTACACCCCGCCGAAGAGTCCGAAGCCGACGACGCCGGGCCGCTGTTCGGGCAGCGGGAGGTGCCACCCGACTGTCGACCCCCGCAGCAACAGCAGCCCGAAGCCGGCCAGCGCCACCCCAACGAGCGGCTCGATCCACGTGACGAGCCGGCGGATCGGCTCGCCGACCGCAGCGATCGCGGCGATCGTCGCCCCCACGACGACCAGCACGCCGACCGCCGCCGCCAGTCCGTGGATCGCGTCGCTGGCCAGCGAGCCGTCGTCGTCGTTACCGAGATAGACGCCGACGTAGCCCGGCAACAGCGCGTAGGCACACGGCGAAAAGAACGTCGCTACCCCCGTTCCGACCGCGAGCCCGACGTCGTTGAGTAGGGTGCCGTCCATGGAAACCGGTGCTCTCGGAGCCCCCGACCCCTCCTCCCGGTGGTCGTGCCCCGAGAACACGAGTATTGTAGGTTTCCTACAATAATAAGGATGCTGTTTCGTCGAGGGATTCGACGGCCAAACCAGAGACGGTAAACCCGCCAGTCGGCAACGGGGTGTATGCGATTTCCCGGCCGTCGACTGGTCGCCGACCACACCCTCGCGCTGCTCGCGGTCGGGCTCGTGGGCTGTGGGCTTCTGGCCGGCGGCCTCTTCGTCGTCGACGCCGGTGCGGCCGCCCCCGAGCCGGTGCCGTTCGAGGATACCCGGTCAGTTGGCTTCGCCTCCGAGGTCTCCCAGGAGATCGACGACGACCGGCAGATCCCGCGGGCGCAGGTGTTCTACTCGCAGTACCAGTACGTCATCGGCTACTACGGGATCGAAACCGCCGTCGCCGCCATCGACGACCCCACCCGCAAACAGCAGTTCGGCTACCCCATCGCCACCTACGTCACCGCCTACGACGACACGGGGATCGAACTCGACAACGGGACGATCCGGACCGACGGCTACCCCCGGTGGGTCGACGCCGACGAGGCGGCGTTCGTCGTCGACAGCGGCGCGTCGACGCCCGCCGGCCCCGTGGCGGTCCCCTTCGCCGATCCAGCAGCAGCCGACGCCTTCGCCGCAGACTACGGCGGCACGGTGCTCTCGTGGGACGCGCTGGCCGACCGGCCGGTCGAGACCGACGACGCCGCGATCGTCCGCGACAGCGTCGACGACAAGCGGGCGGCCGCCGACGCCCGCGTCGACGCCGATCACGCCCTCCACGACCGCCCGGTGCAGGCCGAACTCGCGCCGGGCGACTCGGTGCAGGAAGCGGTCGACGCCGC
>JAWOEO010000305.1:0-3298 GCA_046482755.1 Halohasta sp.
GAGTGGTGGTTGTATGGTTAGGCGTCGGCCGTCCACTGGCCGATTCTGAAGACGACGAACTCGGCGGGCTTCACGGGTGAAATGCCGATCTCGACGATCAGTCGACCGTTGTCGATGTCGTCTTGAGTCATCGTTTCCTCGCCGCATTTGACGTAGAAGGCCTCGTCGGCGGTCGAGCCCTGCAGGCCGCCGTCGCGCCAGACGGTCGTCAGGAAGTTCTCGACCGACTGCCGGACCCGTGCCCACAGATCCTTGTCGTTGGACTCGAAGACCGCCCACTCGGTGCCCTCCTCGATGGACTGCTCGACGTAGAGGAACAGTCGACGGACGTTGATGTACTTCCACGAGGGGTCGCTCGAGGTCGTTCGGGCACCCCAAAGCTGGATGCCACGACCCTGAAAACTCCGCAGGCAGTTGATCCCCTTCGGGTTCAGGAGGTCCTGTTCGTCCTTGGTGATCCCGTGTTGGAGTGAGACCGCACCGCGAACCGGCTCGTTGGCCGGGGCGGCGTGGACGCCGTGGGTCGCATCGCTGCGGGCGATGATGCCGGCGATGTGGCCGCCCGGCGGGACGATTTTCTGGCGGTTGGTGTGGGGATCGGAGACCTCGATCCACGGGTAGTAGTAGCCCGCATACGAGGAGTCGACCGGCGTCTCCATATCCGAGACCGCGCCGGCGACCTGCGGGGCCTGCAAGATTGCGAATCGGTCGCCCTTGTTCTCACAGTGGGCAACCACGGCGTCGGTCAGGCCGGTAATATCGTTCTCGTCGGGGACACAGACCAGGGAGATGTCGTCGTGCTGTTTGAACCCCGCCAGTCCGGTCCGCATGCCGGGCTGGTCGGTGCCTTCGTAATCACTCAGCGAGACCTCGTCGCCCTCGGGCTTCGCCGAGAGATCCGAGGCGACTTCGACGTCGACCGATTTGTCGCCGTCGCGGACCGCTTCGAGGTCCGCTTTCAGGTCGGCTTTCTTCTGGCTCGTATCGAGATCGAGCGGCTCGCCGATCTCTTTGAGCTCGGCTTTCTTTTTGTCGTCGAGGTCCGCGGGAATCTCGACGGCCTGCTGGGCGCTGCCGCCGTCGGCGGCCGCCCGCGCTGCACCGGCGGCCGTCGAGAGCCACGTCAACCCTGCGGTGGGCCGGCCGTCGCCGAGGTATTCGGCGTCGACGAGCACCGAGCCCGCGAGCTGGGACTCGTAGAACTGGCTGGATTCGGGATCGGTCGAGAGGTCCTCGTAGGTCGTCTCGACGTCCGGGGCCGGGTGGGGGTCAGCGGCGGCGGGCTGGTCGACGGCTTCGATGTCGGTCGACCAGTAGCGGAGGGTGAGATCGAAGTACTCGCCGCGGCCCTCCGAGACGATGGCCGCCACGCTGTTGCCCCAGCCGCCGGGGCCGTTGGCCGAGAGTTCGAGCACCGGCTGACCGGCCGTGTCGGCCAACTCGGCGGTGGCGACGTCGTCGGGGGCGGCCGCAGTGACACGGCCGACGTAACACCGGCTGCCGCCGTTTTTGAAGTAGCCGTCGACGGCGGCATCGAGATCCGAACTGGAGGGACTCTTGCCGAAGGTGCGTTTGAACTGACCGAAACTCGTGATCAGTGTCGGTTCGACCGGACCGCGCTCGGTCTCACCGAGGAAGCCGGCAGTGGACGTGCTGGCTCCCTCGACGGACTTGGATCCGGTGTCGACTTCCTCTACGTATACGCCTGGGGACTGGTATTCTGGCATCTGTGTGTCGTCTGTAGCTGCGATCGAACTGCAGTGGCTGTCCGCAACGGTACACCGTATCTGGGCCCCGTTTTGCCCTATATAATTACGTAATTTCAGCGATAATTCAGTTTAAATGAATAGATGAGGCGACTCACGCCTCGGCGGCGACCGGGTGGAGGCGTTCGAGGCCGGCGGCGGCCTCGGCGACGCGATCGAGGGCGATGGCGACGTCGACGGCGGGCTCGTCGGCCTCGATGGTCGACTGAAGGGCCGCGACCGCGTCGAGATAGCGGTCGACAGTTGGCTCGCGGGCGGTGCCGGCGAGGTTGTCGCCGAACGCCGCCAGCGCCGCGTGGAGCTCCCGGACCGTCGACCGGTAGGACGCGGGTTCGTCGCCTGCCCCCGCCTGGCTGGCGGCCGCGGCCTGCCGGGCAACCTCGCGGGCGGCCGTGCTGACCGCACCGTCGTGGTCGGCAAAGGTGTCGGCGACTGCCCGGAACCGGCGGGCCGTGGTGTCGAGACTCCGCAGCCGCAGATGGGTGGCCGTTCGCCGGTGGCGGTCCTTGAGCGCCGACAGCTCCGACTGGAGGTAGTCGACCCGCTCGTGGATCCCCTCCAGTTCGGCGGGATCGAGCTCCGGCGTCGGCGGCTCGGCCTCGGTCGTCGTCCGATGGGGATTGTCGGTGTCGGCGATGTGGTCGACAAATGCCCCCAACAGTAGGTCGGTGGTGGCCGCGTACGTCGGCCCCGGAGCCGTCTCCGACGGCTGCCACGCGCCGTCGGGACCGCGCTCGAAGCCGCCGAGATACACTGCCGTCTCCGCGGGCGCGTCGGACTCCGAGCGGCCGGCCTCGTGGGCGGCGGCCAGCAGCCGGTCGGCGACCGTCGCTGGCGCGTCGTCCTCGGCCACCTCGATGTCGACCGACGGGGGCGAGACCCCCTCAGGCGGCTGCTCGCGGGCGGTGAGTTCGAAGCGCTCGACGATCCGGTTGGACTCGGGCTCCGAACGGGAGCCGCCAGCATCCGGCACGGCGACGGGTTCGAGGTCAACCTCGTCGAACCGGGCGAAGATGTAGAGTTCGTCGCCCGTCGGCTCGGGAACCGAGGCCGTCGTCGGCGACTCGACCACGATGGGCCGGCCCACGGCGTCGATGGCGACCCCCGGCCCGACGGTCACCGCGAGCCCCTCGTCGACCGTCTCGACCGACCGGAGCTCCAACCCGCTGCAAACGCCCGTGTCGGCCGTCTCCCGAGTCACCAGCTCCAGCCGACCGGCGTGGTACTGCTGTTCGGTCCGCATGTCGCGGGCAGTCATCAGCTTCCCCTCGAAAAACCGGTTCTTTGCGAACTGGCGCGGTTCGCCCCCGGCGTCGTTGCGCTCGTTCACCATTGAAACAACAACCGACGGTACTGTGTCGACTTCTGGTATATAGACCTACGTTTCAACCCCCAGAAATCCGGGTCAATCCAACACTGCGGTGTGGCCGAGCGACGTCGACCCGAGTTCGAGCCGGCGGGGATGCGCCCGTGCACGTCGGCGCTTTCGTGGGGATCACGTTGCTCACCGCCTTCACCTGCGCCAGCATGGG
>JAWOEO010000086.1:0-4504 GCA_046482755.1 Halohasta sp.
GCGAGCCGGTGATTCGCAACGAGACCGAGTTCGTCCACTGGGCGAAACTCGCGTACAACGAGACCTACTGGCTGACTGCGCGGGGACTCGCGTGAGACAATGAGTCAACAACACCTCGATCCGAACGGCGAATCGGTACAGAACGCCCTCGAAACGCTCGTCGAACTCGAAGAGACCGGCACGCTCGACGACCTCGCGGCGGCGGCGAACGTCGTCTCGCTGGCCGCCGAAGCGGTCGACGAGGACATGGTGCGGTCGACGACGCGGGCGGTCGTTCACGCGGGCGAACTGTTCGACAGCGCGGCCGGCGAACCCGAGGCCCTGCAGAACCTCGAACTGTTTACCGCCGCGCTCAGCGAAACCGCCGCCGATCCGGCCGACCCGCCCGAGGGAGTCGGACCGATCGGTGCGGCCCGGAAGCTGAACGATCCGGACGTCAAACGAGGGATGGGCTTTATGATCCAGTTCCTCTCGGAACTCGGCGACCAGCTCGACACGCGGGCCCGCCGCTACGATTTCGACACCGCCATCGACGACGACCGGGTCTGATCCGGCGGCGCTGCTGTATCGACCTCGAAACGTCGGGCGTCTGTGACCCCGACAGCCCACCCTCGGAGCCCATGCGGCTGCAATAGTTGCACCGTTCTCGGAGGCCAATTGGGTACCGTCGACACGACGTATAGTGCAACACATGCGAGCGAAACGCGATTGCCGGTCGCACGGCGTCGACCGAGATAGATGCAAGCCTGCGGGGTTTCTCCGACTCGGCGTCGGCTCCCGAAAGCGGCCCCAAGTGGGTCGAGCGGCCGCCAAACAGCGGTTTGGGTTCGTAGCGGGCGCGAACCGCGTCGCAGACGCCCGTCACCGTTGCACCGGCCGTCCCGTTTTAGCCCTCGGGGGTCGCCAGTGGGTGTATGACCGTCGACACCGACGCCGAGCGTCGCCCTGACTCAAACCGCCGACTCGATGCCGTCGAGACACCATCGCGACCGACCCGACCGAGCGGCACCGAACCCGACGAGTGGCGGTTCGGCGCCTACCCCCGGATCGTCGAGGAGACCGACGGCTGCCCGCGATAACTACAGCCGGTCGGCCAGATCCTCGGCGAAGTAGGTCAAAATCAGGTCGGCTCCCGCGCGTTTGATACTCAGCAGGGACTCGTAGGCCGTCGCTTCGAGATCCAGCCATCCCTTGTCGGCAGCGGCATGGAGCATCGCGTACTCCCCGGAGACGTTGTAGGCCGCTACTGGCTGGTCGACCTCCCGGCGGACCTCGCTGACGATATCCAGATAGGGAAGGGCGGGTTTGACCATCAGCACGTCCGCGCCCTCCTGGATGTCCAACCGGACTTCCCGCAACGCCTCCCGGCTGTTGGCGGGGTCCATCTGGTAGTGTCGACGGTCTCCAAAGGCAGGCGCGCCGTCGGCGGCATCACGAAACGGTCCGTAGAACGAGGATTCGTACTTCGCGGCGTAGCTCATGATCGGAACGTGGTCGAACCCCGCCTCGTCGAGGGCCGTCCGGATCGCCCCGACCATCCCGTCGGTCATACTGGAGGGCGCGACCATGTCCGCACCCGCCTCGGCCTGCGAGACGGCCGTTTTCGCCAGCAGCTCAAGGGTTTCGTCGTTTTCGACCGTCAGCGTCGGGTCCTCGTGGGCATGGGGTTCGATGACTCCACAGTGGCCGTGGTCGGTGTACTCACAGAGACAGACGTCGCCGATGACGTAGGCATCGGTGGTGGCGGTGATTTCCCGGATTCCCCGCTGGACGACGCCGTCGGTGGCGTAGGCCTCGCTGCCGACGTCGTCCTTCGAGTCGGGGACACCGAAGACGATGACCGCCTCGACGCCCGTCTCGCGGATCTCCTCGACGCGGTCGGCAGCCTCGTCGACGGGGACGCGTTCGTGACCGGGCATCGACTCGATCGGCACGCGCTCGTCAGTCGTCTCGTCGACGAACACCGGCGCGATGAGGTCGCGGGCCTCGAGTGTGGTCTCCCGAACGAGCGGTCGGATGCCGTCGGTCCGGAGCCGCCGCGGGCGGTCGCTGGGCTCGAATGACATGTCTCGACGTGGGTACGCCGACGGCAAAGGGATATCGCTCTGGGACGGATCGGGGCCGTCAGTCGGTTCGGGTGACGTCGAGCTGGTCTTCGAGCGAGGCGAGTTCCTCGGAGTCGTTGATGACCTCGAGCCGCTCGCGGAAGTGGTCGGTACAGAGGCCGACTTTCACACCACCCTTCTCGGCCGCAAAGGCGGCCTCCTCCTCGCAGTAGTGACAGCGCATACCTGAGGCTGGGGCTCCAGACGGTTTAACCCACCGTTCGCGCCAGTCGACGCCGAAACCGGTCGAACGCCGTCCCCGAGATTCCCGCCCGCCCCAGCGTCTCGTCGTGGGCGTCGCTCCCGCCGGTCACGAGCAGGTCGTGGCGCTCCCGAACCCGGTCGAGTCGTTCGGTGTCGACCGGCCGGTCGTATGGATAGGGCCCCTCGACCGCATCGAGTTCGGCCGCGAGTTCGAGGGCCGCCGCCGGCTCCGGGTACCGGAACGGGTGGGCGAGGCTGACGACCGCACACGACGCCGAGAGCAGCTCGATGCCGCGGTCGACCGGCGTCACCGACCGGGGCACGTAACAGGGGCCGTCGTTGCCGATCAGTTCGGCGAACGCCCGGTCGACGTCGTAGGGGGCGTCGCTGTCGGCGATCGCTCGCGCGATGTGGGGCCGCCCGATGCCGGTGTGGGGCTCGATCGGGAGGTCGACGCCGAGCCGTGACTCGACGCGCTCGATGATCCGCCGGCCGCGCTCGCGGCGGTCCGCTTGGAGCCGATCCAGTTCGGCGCGCAACTCGGGGGTGGGGTCGACGCCGTAGCCCAGCAGGTCGACGCGCCCATCACCAGTATCGACCCGGAGTTCGATCCCTCGAACCACCGTGAGCCCGTCGTGATCGGTCACGGGGGCCGACAGCGCCGGGTGGACGAGGTCGTGGTCGGTCACCGCCACCCAGTCGACGCCGGCGGCTGCAGCGGCCGCCGGCAGCCGATCGATGGTCAACACGCCGTCGGAGGCCGTTGTGTGGAGATGCAGGTCGGCAACCGGATCCATACCGGCCGGTAGGCGGCGACTACTCAAACCGGTGTCGGACGATGTTTAATGAATTCTAGGTCTGGGGTCGACTTCCCCATACCTTATGAACAATCATTAAGTTCATGCAGTCCCGACTGGTGTGTATGCGATTGCCCAGAACAGAAGACGCATTCGTCGACCACAGCTATCCGGCCTCGACCGCCGAGCTCGTCGCAGCCTACGGCGATAGCGAGATCACACTCCCCAACGGGACGGAAACAGTCGGCGAGATTCTCGGTCGGATGGGTGACGATACCTACGAGAACTCCGAAGCCGTCAGTCAGGCGCTACTGACCGGTGTCAGCCACAAGGCGATCGGTCGACGCTTCTACAGCGACCGCGACCAGTTCACGCCGGGGGAACACGGTCCAGAGCAGGTGTCGTTTTAAGTAGTTGCCGACTACTTTTATAAAAAGTCGATCGTGTCGTCCAGCGACAGCGGTAGCCGCCCCTTCCGATAGCCTTCGACCGAGCCGTCGGGGCGGGCCCGGAAGACGACCGCCGGCCGGTGGCGGACGTCCGGCTGTTCGTCGGCAACCGTCGCCCACTCGTCGTCGGGGAACGACGAGCAGTCGACCAGCAGGACGACGCCGCCAGCGTGGGCGTCGAGCTGGCCGTCGGTTTTCGTTTTGACCGTATCACGGACCGCCGACAGCGGCGAGTCCGCGGCCCGCCGGCCGGTCGGCAGCGGCCGGGTCACCTCGACGAGGACGCCCTGTCCGCCGTCGGTGTCGGGCGGATCCGCCCGGAAGTCGATCGAGTGACCCGTCGTCACCTCGATCTCGGGGGTGATCTCGTAGCCGGCGTCGACGAGGATCTTTGCCACGTTGAACTCGCCCATCGCGGCGGTCATCCGGGTCAGATCCAGATAGTCGGAGGTACCGAGCTTACCGGCCATCTCCTCCTGATAGGGGTCGAGCGCACCGGTATGGAGCACTGACTCGTAGTAATCGAGGACTGCCTCCCGCGAAGCGTCCGGAAAGCCGGCGGCGTGGTCCCGGAAGAACTCCCGGGTCGTCTCCCGGCCGTCCTTCGAGAGGAAGACGGGCAGGAAGAACCACGAAAGGTGGGGATAGGCGTCGAGCCATGGCGACTCTTCGTGGAGCTGAGCCAGTAGCTCGCGTTCGGCCCACCGTCGTACAGGGTAGGGAACCTCCGCAAAGCCGTACTTGTCAGTCTTCCAGAGAGATTGCGGGGTTTCGGTGTTGCCGAGCCAGTAGCCGGCCGGGCCGCCGTCGGTTCCGTCGGGCCCCTCGTCGCCGTCGGTCCAGCAAAACAGTGCGATATCGCCGTTGTCCATCTCGAACCGTCGGGCGTCGTACCCCGATGGCGATTGGTACCACGGCCCACGCATGTCGGCCCCGAGGTTCGAGTCTA
>JAWOEO010000184.1:0-2892 GCA_046482755.1 Halohasta sp.
AACTCGGCGTCCTGGAGGTTTTGGAGGTGGTAGCGGACGTTCTGGACCGTCGTGTCGGTTTCAGTGCCGAGTTCGCTCGCCGGCCGCGGCTCTTCGTAGAGCGCCGCCAGTATCTGCCGGGCCGTCGACGACGACAGTGTTTTGAACACCTCGTCGGCAGCGTCCTCGGAGATGGACACGACGTTGGCCCCCTCGTTCGTAGGTTCGACACGGGATTTCAGCGGCAACAGCCCCTTCATTGGTCGACTGATAAACCGAAGCGAACGGCGTAGCCTATACTTTGTGGTGAATGAAAGTCGTCTTTGCACGACAATATATCGCATACGAACACAACGCACCGGCGACGAGCAGTACGTTCTGCAATTGGGTGTTCATATCAATGTACTAGTGAGTACATCGCAGAAGGCAACCAATGGGAGGCTTCGAGATCCGGGAGCGGTACGGGGCAAAGCTCGCATTGTCGTTGCTCGTCATCACGGTGCTCGTCGGGGGTGTTGGCGTGGCTATATATGCCACGGTCGACGGCGAGCTCACCGACAGCACTGAGGCCCAACTGGAGTCGCGGGCAGCAAGCGATGCTGCACAGGTCGACAACTGGCAACGATTGACCAACCAACAGTTCGTCTCGGTAATGCGGTCGACGCCGGTCCGATCCGGCGACGACCTCGGGACGCACAGCCAACTCACCCGTGTGTCGACCCAGCGGGAGATCGTCGGCGCGTCGCTGGTCAATTCCTCGGCCTCGGCGGTGGCGGTGCAGGCGGGGCAGGTCGAGATCGACGACAGTGACGGCCACCTGCGGCCCTCGGTCGCCGAGCAGGTCCAGCGGCTGGCCGACCAACCCAACGGCCGGACGAGCTACTCCGACCCGTTCAGACTCGACGGCGAGCGGCCGGTCGTCCTCGCGGTGACCACGCCACCGAGCGGCGACGACCGCGTGCTCGTCTCGGTGGTCGACCTCTCGAAACTCTCTTTCGAACTGTTCGGCACGGACACCGAGAGAGACCAGACATCGGCGGTCGTCAACGACACCGGAACGGTCGTCCTCTCGAGCAACCAGAGCGCGCTGCTGGCCGAGGCACCGATGGCCGGTGGCGGGGTCGGTGACGACACCGGCACCACCACGGCGATGGCGGGCCAGCAGTTGGCGGTCGGCTACGCGGCCACTGGGGCCAACGGCTGGACGATGACTACGCAGGTCCCGACCGACGCGGCCTACGGGCTCCGGGATACCGTCTCGAAGCAGATTCTCCTGTTGCTCGGCGTACTCGTCGCCGGTCTCGGCGGGATCGGGCTCACGATCGGCCGCAACACCGTGCGGTCGGTGACGGATCTCGCCGCGCGGGCCAACGGGCTCCGGGATGGGGACCTCGAAACGTCGATCGAATCCGACCGGCGCGACGAGTTCGGCGACGTCTATCGCGCGCTTGATTCGATGCGGTGTTCGCTCCGCGAGGAGATCGCCGAGGCCGAGGCCGCCCACCAGCAGGCCGAGGCCGAACGCCAGCGGGCCCAAGTCGCCCGAAAGGAGGCCGAAGCGCTCAACGAACGACTGGAGTCGACGGCCGCCGCCTTCGGCGAGACGATGGACGCCTGCGCCGAGGGCGATCTCACCCAGCGGCTCTCGACCGACACTGACAGCGACGCGATGGCCGAGATCGCCACGGCGTTCAACGCGATGGTCGACGAGTGGGCCGAGACGATCCAGCGGGTCCGGCAGTTCGGCGACGCCGTTGAGGCCGAGACAGCGGCGGTTGCCGACAGCGTCGACAGCACCCATCACACCAGCAAGACGCTGGCCGACGGGATGGCGACGATCGCCGAGGAGTCGACGCGGCAGGCCAGCAGCCTCCGGACGGTCCGTGAGGAGACCGAGTCGCTGTCGGCCACCGTCGAGGAGGCCTCCTCGGCGGCCGCCGAGGTCGCCACCGCCGCGGATGAGGTCCTCGATAACGGGGCGGCAGGCCGGGAGGCCGCCCGCGCAGCACAGGACGAACTCGACGACATCGAGCACCGAACGACCGCAGCGGCCGAACAGGTCGACCAGTTGGCGGCCCTGGTCGACGACATCGAGGACGTGACCGAACTCATCACCGAAATCGCCGACCAGACGAACATCCTCGCGCTCAACGCCGCCATCGAGGCTGCCCGCGCCGACAGCGACGGGTTCGGCGCGGTCGCCACCGAGGTCAAGAGTCTCGCCGAGGAGACCCAGGCGGCGACCGCCGACATCGAGTCGACCATCGCGGAGCTCAAGACCCAGACCGACGAGACCGCCGCCGAGATGGACCACACCCGCGGAAAGGTCGACGACGGGGCCGAGACCATCGACGAGGCACTGGCTGCCTTCGACACCATCGTCGACGATATCGAGGAGACGGCCACCGGGATCGCCGAGATCGATCGGGCGGTCTCCCAGCAGGCCGACTCTACACAGGCGGTGATGAGCGAGCTGATCGAGGTCTCGGAGGTGAGCACCGAGACCGCGAACGCCGCCGACGCCGCCGCCAGCGACGCCACCGAACAGGCAGAACGGATGGAGACGGTAACCGAGAGCGTCGACAGACTGTCCGCGCAGGCCCTCCAACTCGCCGAACTGCTCGGGACCTTCGAGACGGAGACGGTCGCCACGGGATCCGAGGTCGAGACGGTCGAAGACCACCCTACCCGGTCTGCGTCCGCATCGGCGTGGTCGGGACGGACCGGCGGTGCGGCCGCCACCGACGGCGGTTCGGAGACGTAGCTCCCGACCGGTCGACACGCAGTCGCCGATCACGGAGGATGACGGGAACGGACGGCACGGCAAAAACGAGCGTATCGGACAATCGCTGGCTGCGTCGGGTGGCTGTGTCGTCAGCGGGGGGAGTGGGGGATGGCTCTGCCCTCCCCCAC
>JAWOEO010000301.1:0-3150 GCA_046482755.1 Halohasta sp.
GGAACTGAAAGATTCATACGGGCGGCAGTCGCCGATACGACCATGACGAGCGTCAAGGAGTTCCGCGTCGACCGCGAGCCGACCGCTACCGAGTTCGGGGCGGGGCGGTTCGTCTTCACCGACGCCTACTCCGTCTTCGACTGGGGGCAGATGCCCGACGCCATCCCGCACAAAGGCGCGAGCCTCTGTACGATGGGCGCGTTCAACTTCGAACTGCTGGCGGCCCACGGTGTGCCAACCCACTACCGTGGGGTCGTCGACAACGATGCCGACGGCATCGACAGCGACGGTGAGATCGTCGACCTCGCGGACTGTGCGGAGCCGCCGACCGAGATGGCGATCGAACTCACGCAGGTGCCGGACCTCCCATACGACAGCGACGAGGGGTACGACTACGAGGCCTACCACGAAGCCGCCGCCGAGAACTTTCTCATCCCGCTCGAGGTCGTCTTCCGCAACACGGTCCCGGTCGGCTCCAGCCTCCGCAAGCGCGGCGAACCGAGCGACTACGGACTCGACGCCGACGAGTGGCCCGCGGAGGCCGTCGACCTCCCCGAGCCGGTCATCGAGTTCTCGACGAAATACGAGGAACAGGACCGATATCTCACACGCGAGGAAGCCGACCGAATCGCCGGAACGGCCTCGATCGAGGCCCTCGAATCGGTCGCGCTACGTGTGAACGAGATCGTCACCGACCACGCCGAGTCGGTCGGCTTCAGCCACGAGGACGGCAAGATCGAATGTTTGTATCACGACGGCACGATCGCGGTCGCCGACGTGGTCGGTACGTTCGACGAAAACCGATTTTCCTACGGCGGCCACCAGCTCTCCAAGGAAGTCATCCGGCAGTACTACAAACGCGAACAGCCTGACTGGGTGGAGGCCGTCTCGGCGGCCAAAACCGACGTGGCCGACGCCGATATCGCCGACTGGCGGCAGTTGTGCGATGTCGACCCCATCGGCCTACCTGACGACGTGGTCACGGCCGTCTCGGAGATGTACGCCGCAGGCGCGAACGCCTACACCGAAACAGAGTGGTTCGACGTCCCGCCGGTCGGCGAAGCGGTCGACCGACTCGCTGAGATTTAGAACGGAACCCGCGGTAGTCGTCGGCTACGATCCGTTAATCGTCGGCTACCGTCGGCGCATCACGCTTGTCGATGTCGCCGTCGACCGGTTCGTTCGGATTTGCCTCCTGGGCCTCCTCGGAGAGCCCGAGCTGGTAGTCGGTGGGATCGGCCTCGTCCCGGAGGCTCGTCCGGCCGCGGTGGACCGAGACGGCGTCGTCGAGGTGCATTTCGACCGCCTCCAAGAGGGCCTCGGCTTCGAGCGGCTGGCCGCGAGCCTTGATCTCGTCGATGAGCGCGTCGTCGGGTACGTCGAAGGCGCGCTGGGTGATGATGGGCCCCTGATCGAGATCGGTCGTCACGTAGTGGGCGGTGACGCCCGCGATCCGGACGCCTTCCTCCTTAGCCTGTCGGTAGGCCGCCGCGCCGGGGAACGCCGGGAGCAAGGAGGGGTGGATGTTGATGATGCGGTCCTCGTAGCGGAAGACGATCTTCGGGCCGAGGATCCGCATGTAGCGGGCGAGAACGATCAGGTCGACGTCGTGTTCGGTCAGGATGTCGAGCATCCGGTCCTCGTCGGGCGACCCCTTGCCGTCGCCGACGTCGTAGAACGGCACGTCGTGGGCCTCGGCGAGTTCGCGGAGCGTCCCGCGGTTGCTGATAACCGCCGAGATCTCGACATCGAGGTCGCCGGCGTCGGCGGCCTCCAAGAGGGCTTCGAGACAGTGGGACTCCTTGGTGACACAGACGGCGATCCGGCGGGTTTCGCGGTCGCTGGGGAACCGGACCTGAATCTCGACGCCGAGTTCGCGGCCGAGATCGGAGAGGGCCTCCCGTAGTTCGTCAGGGTCGGTCTCCATCTCGCCGGTGTCGACCCGCATCGACATCCGGAACAGGCCGTCCCGGACCGCCTGGTCGAGGTCCTCGATGTTGATTCCGCGCTCGAACAGCAGGGTCGTGACCCGTGCGATGAGTCCGGTTTTGTCGCCTCCAATAACCGTGATTTCGGTGAGCTCGGTCGTCATCGCGACACCTCCAGGCCGCTGTCGAGTGCGGTCATTACCGGGCGATAGCTACCCGCAGGCAAAAACGTGTCCATCCGGAGAGTGTCAGCGAGCCGGGGGAGATATCCACGAACGTGCCCTAACGAGCGGTTCCAAAAGAGCTTTTGACCACGCTCGCCCAGTCTCGGCCATGACTGCCTACACCGCGACAGTGACTGTTCGGTTGAAACACGGCGTCCTCGATCCGGAAGCCGAGACGACCAAGCAGGCCCTCGACCGGCTCGGCTTCGAGCTCTCGGCGCTCCGGGCGGCCGACCGCTACGAGGTCGACCTCGAGGCCGAAGATGCCGACGAGGCCGAAGAGCGCGCCGAGTCGATGGCCGAACGCCTGCTGGCCAATCCCACGATTCACGACTACGAGGTCTCGGTCGTGGAGGCCGCTGAGGCCCAATGACGGTCGCGGTGATCCAGTTCGGCGGCTCGAACTGCGACCGGGATGCAGTACGGGCCCTGAACTATCTGGACATCGACGCCGAACGCGTCTGGCACGAAGATGGCCTCCCCGAGAATACGACAGGGATCATGCTCCCCGGCGGCTTCTCCTACGGCGACTATCTCCGTGCGGGCGCGATGGCCGCCCGCTCGCCGATCATGAACGAGGTTCGGGCGGCTGCCGACGACGGTGTCCCCGTCCTCGGCGTCTGCAACGGCGCACAAGTGGGCTCGGAGTCGGGACTCACCGCCGGGGCGTTCACTACCAACGAGAGCGCCCGGTTCCAGTGTGAACACGTCTACCTGCGGGTCGAAAACGCCGACACGCCGTGGACCCGGGAATTCGACGAGGGCGACGTGATCGAGGTCCCGATCGCCCACGGCGAGGGGCGATTCGAGATCACCGACGACCGCTACGAGGAACTGGAGGCCGACGACCGGATCCTGTTCCGGTACTGCGATGCCGAGGGGAACCTCACTGACGAGGCGAATCCCAACGGGTCGACCGGCAACGTCGCCGGCATCCTCGGCGACAACGAGTCGGTCGCCGTGTTGATGCCCCATCCCGAGCGGTCGACGCTGCCGGA
>JAWOEO010000312.1:0-3582 GCA_046482755.1 Halohasta sp.
GAAGACGATTCCGACTTCGGTCAGGTCTTCCCACGCAGTCAGCCCGCGGCCTTTGGGGGTGCCCGGAATCGTGAGGTCCAGCAGGAAGCCGATGATCCCGCCGACCGCGATGCCGGTCGTGCCGACGACGAAGACGGTCTGGGCGACGAGTTCGGTCCCGAGGACGACACCCGCGAGGGGCACCTCCGCGAGCAGTGCTTGGATGGCCGCCGCGCCCGAATCTCCGGCGAGATTCGAGACGTACGAGGGGATCGACAGGCCACTGAGCAGGGTAATCCCGATGATGAACACGTTGCGGTTCTCGTTGAGGTCGACGTACTGGAGCTGTGAGAGCCCGACACCGATGATCTGGGCGAACATCACGAGGAACAGGCCGCCGACGATCGGGCTCGGAATCGTCGTCACGAGCCCACCGACGACGCCGAGATAGCCCGCAATCAGCATGATGACTGCACCAACTTGGACGACATACCGGGAGGCCACACCCGTAATCCCGATCGCGCCGATGTTTTCGGAGTAGGAGGTCGACCCGTTGCCGGTGCCCATGAGTCCGGCGAAGACGTTGCCGATCCCCTCCATCCCCAGTCCGTGGTTGATCCGCTGGGCGCTCGGGGCCTTCTCGCCGGAGATGCGGGCGACGGCGTAGTAGTCACCGAAGCTCTCGATCATCGAGGCGACGACGCCCGCGAAGATGCCGACGATGAACGCCGGGGTGAACTGCGGGGTTCCCCACTGCAGCGGGACGATCGGCTGGAGCAGGCTCGTCTCGGTGGCCCGGCTGAGGTCGACGAACGCGCTTGAGTCCGACGGAACCACCCCGGTGACCGACAGCACGGCGGCGATGAGCCACGCGCTGGCCAACCCGAGCAGGACCGGATACAGTTTGAACAGTCGACTCGTTTCGCTGAGATACTGCGAGAAGCCGATAATCAACACGAGTGTGAGTCCGAACAGCCAGATGCTCTGCATGCTGGGATCGGTGATCTGTGGCACGTCGAACAGCGCGAGCCCGATGAGTGCGATGATCGGTGCAATGACCACGGGGCTCAAAAACCGCTTGAGGTAGCCGAACAGCCCCAGATAGCCGATGAGGATCTGGAGTGCGCCCGCGACGATCATCGCCCCCTGTAACTCGACGATCATCGTCTCCCAGCCGCCGCCCGAAGAGGCGACGACGCCGACGATTGCCAGCGCGGGTGCGAGGATCGCAAAACTCGCCCCCTGCACCAGCGGGTAGCGGTTGCCGATCGTGGTCTGGGCGAGCGTGGCAACCCCGGAGACGACGAAGAACGTGCCCACGAGTTGGGCGGTCGCCCAGTCGGGCATCCCCATCGCGCTGGCCAACACCAGCGGGACGGCGATGTTCGATCCGATCATCGTCAGATAGTGCTGGAGCCCGAGGGCCATCGATTGGCCCGTCGGCGGCTGTTCCTCGATGCCGTACTCGACCATGCCCGACTCGGTCGACTGTTGGTCCGGTTGTGTTGTCACGGTGGATCACGTGCTGGGTCGTCGGCCACGATTGCCCCGCGGCCGACAGTCCCCATTCCTGCTTGGATCCAACCGATCCGGCTGAGTAATAGTTTTCGACACGGACACGTGGAGCCGGCCGAAACTGGTCGACTCGTTCAGTCTTCCAACACGACCGTGACAAACGGTCACAAATCTGTCTCCGTGCACTACCCTTGGAATCCCGTCCGAACCGACCCGTCGGGTATGACTCCCGGTCGACCGGCAGCGGCCTGCGGCGGCCTACACGCCGGGGACGCCGAAGGCACCGATCCCGAGGCCGAGGACGGTGTTGACGACGAACAGGATGAGGAGTGCGGAGACCCACGCGCCCGCGCCGATGATCGCGGCCTCTCTCCAGCCGCCGGGATACCGCCAGTTGATAACGCCGACCCAGACGACCAGCGCGATCACGGGCCCGATGAGCGGAATCCACGCGGTGAGCGCCCAGCCGACCGCGCCGAGAACCGCCGTCAGGACGGCGCGGCTGTAGTCGTCGACGTCGATGAGCACACGCGCACTCAGGTAGATGGCAAACCCACCGATCAGGAGGGCGATGACGAATGCAACGATCGAACCGATAAACGGGAGTGGCATACGTACCGAATAGTCGCCGGCGGGGTATAGTTGGCGAGTAATCGATGTATAAAAGTGAGTCCCGTCAAATCGGGTCTCGACCGGTCGAAACGGTGGTCGACGGAATCCGAAGCGATTGGGCTGGCTACAGGAAGTCCTCGATCGAGTCGGCGACTTCTTCGGGCGTGTCACCGACGGGGACGCCCGCGTCGTTGAGCGCGCTGATCTTCGATTCTGCGGTACCGGTGCCCGACCCCGAGACGATGGCTCCGGCGTGACCCATCCGCTTGCCCGGCGGCGCAGTCCGGCCGGCGATGAAGCCGGCGACCGGGGTATCCATGTTCTCGGCGATGTACTTCGCTGCTTGCTCTTCGTCCTCGCCGCCGATCTCGCCGCACATCACGACCGCGTCGGTGTCGGTGTCGGCCTCGAAGGCTTCCAGCGCGTCGACGAACGAGGTCCCGATAATCGGGTCGCCGCCGATCCCGATGGCGGTGGTCTGGCCGATGCCGCGCTCGGTCAGATTGGAGACGACCTGATACGTGAGCGTTCCCGATCGCGAAACGAGGCCGACGTTGCCGGACTCGAAGATATTGCCCGGCAGGATGCCGAGTTTGGCCTCGCCGGGGGTGATGATCCCCGGACAGTTCGGGCCGATGAGGCGGGTGTCGACCTCGTCGAGACGCTTGTTCACCTTGGCCATGTCCTGTGTTGGGACGCCTTCAGTGATCGCCACGACGAGATCGAGGTCGGTGTCGAGGGCCTCGAAGATCGCATCGCCCGCGAACGCCGGCGGGACGAAGACGACCGACGCGTTGGCATCTTCGGCGTCGACCGCTTGGTCGACCGTATCGTAGACCGGGACGCCGTCGACTTCTTGGCCACCCTTGCCGGGGACCGCACCCGCGACGACGTTGGTGCCGTACTCCAGCATCTGCCCCGTGTGGAACTTGCCTTCGCCGCCGGTGATTCCCTGTACAACTACTCTGGTGTCGTCGTCGACGAAAATACTCATTGGGCCACCTCCGATGCGTTTGCGACCGCACGCTGGACCGCGTCCGCAAGCGTCGCTTCGACCTGCACGAGGTCGGTGTTCAGGATCTCCATCCCCTCCTCGGCGTTGGTCCCCGCAAGCCGGACAACGACCGGTTTGGGGATCTCGTCGAACTGTTCGAGGGCTTCGTTGATCCCCTTGGCGACTTCGTCACCGCGGGTGATCCCGCCGAAGATGTTGAAGACGACGCTGTCGACGTTGTCGTCCGAAAAGACCATATCGAGGGCGTTGGCCACGCGCTCGGCCTTCGCGCCACCACCGATGTCGAGGAAGTTCGCGGGCGTGCCGCCGTAGTAGTCGACCAGATCGAGCGTGGTCATCACGAGGCCCGCGCCGTTGCCGATAGATGGTTTTAAATTCTTCGATTTTATCTTTATATGAATTATAAATGCGCATTATTTTCACCTCTTCGCTACCTTTAATTATAGTTTATAAACACTCAT
>JAWOEO010000314.1:0-6697 GCA_046482755.1 Halohasta sp.
CACCTGTCTCTTGATAGATAATGTCTATATCTTGTAATTTCACTTTGTCCCTGCCAGAATACATACCACATTTCCTGGCTAATTCAAATTGATTTGTAGAGAGAATGTTGACAGAGAATGATTTTGCTTTGGGGCGCTCTCGCTGCCGGCCGATGCCACCGCGGGCCTACTGGCCGAGGGGTTCGTTCCAGTGCTCCATGGCGACGTGATCGCCCACGCGGGCGAAGGCGTAACGGTCCTCAGCGGTGACGAGATCGTGACGAGTCTGGCCGACTCGCTGGGGGCCAGTCGGGTCGGCCTCTGTTCGACCGTGCCGGGCGTGCTCGACGAGCACGACGCGGTGATCGACGAGATCCGGTCCTTCGAGGAGGTCGCGTCGGTGCTCGGCGCAAGCGAGTCGACCGACGTCAGCGGCGGGATGGCCGCCAAAGTCCGGGAACTGCTTGCTCTCGGTGCGCCGGCCCACATTTTCGGTCCCGACGCGGTTGGCGACTTCCTGCGCGGCGAGCAGGCCGGGACAGTGGTCGACGGGCAGTGAGCCGTCTTCGAGTGCGGACCAAATCCTTATTCGGCGGTCGCGCCGACCTACGGGCATGAACGATACCGCCGTGTTCGACCTGCTGTCGACCGTCTCCGATCCGGATCTCGGCGACGATATCGTCTCGCTGGGACTGGTCAATGCGGTCGACACAGCGGGCGAGGAAGTCAGGATCTCGCTGGCCCTCGGTGCGCCCTACGCGCCACACGAGTCACAGATTGCCAACGACGTACGGGAGGTCTTCGCCGAGGAAGCCCCCGACGTCGACCTCTCGATCAGTGCAGGCCTCCCCGACTCGCTCGGCTCGGACGACGAGGTGTTGCCGAACGTCCAGAACATCATCGCCGTCGCCTCCGGCAAGGGCGGCGTCGGCAAGTCGACGGTCGCGGTCAAACTCGCGGCCGGGCTCTCGCAACTCGGCGCGCGGGTCGGCCTCTTCGATGCCGACATCTACGGCCCGAACGTCCCCCGGATGGTCAAAAGCGATGAGGGCCCCGAGGCCACCGAAGACAAGACCCTCATTCCGCCGGAGCGCTACGGGGTGAAGCTAATGAGTATGGACTTCCTCGTCGGCGAGGACGACCCCGTGATCTGGCGCGGGCCGATGGTCCACAAAATTCTGACCCAGTTGGTCGACGACGTCGACT
This sequence comes from Halohasta sp., assembly GCA_046482755.1. Taxonomy (GTDB): domain Archaea; phylum Halobacteriota; class Halobacteria; order Halobacteriales; family Haloferacaceae; genus Halohasta. The sequence goes on from JAWOEO010000314.1 coordinate 1,186, forward strand.
GGGGGCAACTCGACTATCTCGTCCTCGACCTCCCGCCGGGTACCGGTGACACTCAACTGACCGTGCTCCAGACCCTACCGCTGACCGGCGCGGTCATCGTCACGACGCCCCAGCAGGTCGCCCTCGACGACGCCGTCAAGGGGTTGCGGATGTTCGGTCAGCACGAAACGCCCGTCCTGGGGATCGCCGAAAACATGTCCGAGTTCCGGTGTCCCGACTGCGGCGGCCAGCATGACATCTTCGGCAGCGGCGGCGGCGCGGAACTGGCCAACGACGAGGACCTCCCCTTCCTCGGGGCGATCCCGTTGGATCCGGTGGTGCGGGCCGGCGGCGACGGCGGCGAGCCGGTCGTCCTCGACGACGGCGAGACAGCGGGAGCGTTTCAGACACTCACGGAGAACGTCGCCAACAACGTCGGGATTATTCGGCGTCGACACGTCTCAGCGACGCAGTCGACGCCCGAGCCAGCGACAAACGAGGAAAGCTAGGACGGGGATTTGAACCCCGGAAGTCTCGATTACAAGTCGAGTGCATGAACCGCCCATGCTCTCCTAGCGCGCAGTCGTCGGTTACCCCTCGTCCCTTGAGTGTGTATCGTTTTCGATCCGTTTTGCGAGTTCGAGCCGGTGGGGTCGATAGCCCTGCCGCGAGTAGAACCGCCGGGCGTCGTCGTTGGCCGCCAGCACCTCCAGGGAGACGGTGTCGACGCCCTTGGCGGCCAACGCCGCTTCGGCGGCCGACAGCAGTTCGCCCCCGACCCCCTCGTTGCGGGCGGCCGGCCGAACGTAGAGGTCGGCGATGACACCGGTGACCGCCTCCTGAAGGTACCGATTGTTCTCGACGTGATACATCACGAATCCCAGAATGGCCCCTTCGGAACCCTCCTCGCGGGCCACCAGCAGGCTTTCGGTCACGATATGGCGGGCGATGACCTCCGAAACCGCCTCTCGGTTCTCCTCCGGCAGGAGCCGAGAGCCGTACTGCCGCTGGTCGGCGGCCAACGCAACCCAGCAGTCGACCAGCGCGTCGGTATCCGAAACCGTCGGCCGAGTAATCTCCATCAGTCGGCCCGACAGTCCGGACAGACGGCCTGGCCGTTGACCGTCGACAACTCGGGAGCCAGCGAGCCACAGACCTCACAGATGCTCTGGACCGACTCGTCGGCGGTCGCCGACCCCGCCTGTGCGGCCAGTTCGGCCGACGCCTCGGCGGCCGGGGCCGCGGCCTCGTCGGCGGGGGTGGTCCCGGTGGCGGCCAAGACCTCTCGGTCGGTCACCAGCCCAACCGCCGCCCCCTCGTCGACGACCAGCAGGTGGGAGACGCCATGCGAGACGAGCTGCTGGGCGGCCGACGACAGCGGCATCGAGGGGTCGACAGTCGGCACCGGCGGGGCCATCACCTCCCCAACGGTGGTCGACTCGGGCTCCGCATCGAGCATCGCGGCCATCGCCCCCGCCGGCGAGAGCGTCCCGATCGGCTCCGAGCCCCGGAGGACGACGACTGCGGCGGCGTCTTCCGCATCCATTAGCTCGGCGGCCTCGGCGAGGCTGTCGGACTCGCTGACGCCGACGAACTCCCGGTTCATCACGTCACGGACCATGATACCATTGTGCATAGATGGCTATTCGCTTCGATCGGCTAAAAGACCCATGCAGAACCGTTATTATCGTGCCGACCGAAACAGTGAGGCTTAGCGTGTGCGGCTGAACTCCTCGGCGCCCTCGTAGAACCACAGGTCGTTGTCGCGCATCGCCGTGCCGACCGCCTGATGCATGTCGACGATCGTCTCGAAACTCGACTGGTCGACGTGGTCGAAGATCTCCCGGAGCGGGACGACCGTCTCGGAGTCGATCCGGATCGGGTCGTCGCCGTACTCCTCGACGAACGCCGCCCGCTCCAGCGGGAAGTCGTCGTCCTCGTCGACTTTCTTTGCGATCACGGCGTGCCCGTACTGGCGTCGGCCCTCGCTGCCCTGTTCGCCGTCGGGATCGTGTGGCCAGTCCATACCCCGAGATACCCGCCGAGGATGGTTAGTCTTACGCTCCGATCAGTCGCCGCCTCGTGGGGCGGTCGAATCGCCACGGGAGCCGCCTGCACCCCCGAGTGCGCCGACCAGCGGCAGATGGGCGTCGTCGTCGCCGGCCAGCCGGGCCCAGACGACCAGCACCGACGGAAGGACGAACAGCGAGGCGAGATAGGCATACAGCACGCTCAGCGAGATTAGTGCACCAAACGCGCCGAGGGCGGGGTTGAGCGCCAACACGAGGACGCCGATCCCGAAGACCGTCGTCAGCATGCTGCCGGTCAGCGCGCCACCGGTACCGATGACGGTTCGACGGAGCGCCCTATAGAGGTCGCGGTCGGCGTACTCGTCGGCAAAGCGGTGGACGATGTGGACCGAGTAGTCGATCCCGATCCCGACGGCGATCGCCAAAATCGTTCCGTTGATGGCGTTGAAATCGATAGCGAGCGCCCGCATCGAGGCCACAAGCGCCACGACCGTCACCACGATCGGGATGATGTTGACCACACCCAGCGAGGGCGCACCCTCGATAACCCAGTAGGCGACGACGAGGAACAACGCCGCACCGACCAGCGTCAACACGAGGCTCTGGACGACCGACTCGAAGACCAGCGAGATGGCCTCGTCGAAGATAACGCCATTGCCGGTCGGTTGGGCCTCCCCGCGGAACCCTCCGGCGACGGCGTAGGCGTCGTCGGTGACCTCCTCGTCGTCGGCGTCGCCGTCGACGGTGTAGATCACTTGCGTGCTCCGGCGACTCTCGTCGAGGAACCGGTCGGTGTCGACGCCGTCGGCGGCTTCGAGTTCGTCGTAGATCATCTCGAGGTTCCGGTCGGGGATCCCGTCGTCGTTGCGGTCGTTTCGGTCGACCAACTCCCGGAACTCGGGATCGGCCTCCGCACGCGACTCGATCAGTGTGACGATACTCTGGGAGTCGGCCTGCCGGCCCGTCGACCGGAACGTCGACGGCGGGTCCTCGCCGGCCCGGTGGATCGATTCGAGCGCCGACCCCCGTTCCAGCGGCGTCTCGACATACATCAGGACCTGCCCGTCTTGTTGGAAGTTCTCGTCGAGGTAGTCGGTGAGCCGGACGTACTCGAACTCCTCGGGCGGGCGGATCGACTCGGGGAGATACTGGAGGTACTCGGGGGTCTCGGCCTCGGGGTTGAAGTCGTCGGGGCTGAAGCCCGTTCCCACGCCAGTGGCGTACACCGCCCCGCCGGCGGTGAGCACCAGTGCGATCAGGAGGAACGCCACCGGGGCGCGTTTGGCCACGCCGACGCCGGCGGCCAGCCCGCGGCCCAGCGCCGAGTTATCGGAGCCGAAGGGAGCTTGCGAGAAGGTGGGTATCGGGTATCGTTCGCGGGCGCGGTCGACGGTGACCTTCAGGGCGGGGACGAAGATCCCGAAAATGAGGAACGTGAAGACGATGCCGGCGGCGGCGACGATCCCGAAATCACGGGTCGGCGGGAAGGCGCTGACGACGTTCGAGAGGAAGCCGATCGCGGAGGTGCCGACGACGATGAAGAAGGCGACGCTGACCTGATCGGTCGTCAGCAGCATCGACTCGGAGATCCCCTTCCCCGTGACCCGTTCTTCGCGGTAGCGGTTGATCGAGTGGATCCCGAAGTCGATCCCGATGGCGATCAGGATCGGCGGCACCGCGATCAACAACACGGCGAAGGGGATTCCCACCAGCCCGATGAAGCCGAACGTCCAGAGTAGCGTCATGAGGATCGCCAACAGCCCGATCAGGACGTCGACGACATCGCGGTAGGCGACAGCCAAGAACAGCAGGATCAACACCAGCGCCGACGGGAGGACGACGCTGGTCGTGATGCCGGTCGTATCCGGCGGTGTTCCCTGCACCCAGATCGTCGAACTGTCGTCGGCCACCAGCCGCTCGATTCGCTCTTCCTTGTTCGGGGGGTACTCCGAGGCCCCACCGGGACCGGCCGACGAGCCCTCGCCGGGACCGGCGCGGTGGGTAACACTCGCCCGCGTCGACGAGGCCGAGGCCGACTGGCGGTTGAAGTCGTCGCTCAACTGGTTGGCAAATCCGGACTCCGTTTCGGCGGCCTCCCGAACCGCCTTTTCGATCTCGGTCGGCGTCGCCCGTTCGACCGCTCGGAGTTGGGCCTCCGGCGTCGACGCCTCGGGATCGAGCGTCGTGGCGACGGTTTCGGCCACCGTCGACGTCCCGGTGACGCGTAACGGCCCTGTGTCTTCGATCCGCTGTCTGGTCTCCAGCATGTCGACTAACGCCCCCTTCGAGAGCACGTTGGTCGACTCCTGGATCAGCGTCGTACTCGTGGTCTCCTGGGAAAAGCTACTCCCGAAGTCCTCGTCGATATCCTCGATGGCCTGAAACGACGGCAAATCCTCGATGAACTGCTGTTGGCCGCTCTCGGTAGAGATGTTGCCCAGCCCGCCGAGGAAGACGACCGTCACGAGAAGAAACGCGAGGATGACTGTCTTCGACCGGTTGACGATGATCCCGTCGACACGGTCGATCAGCCACTGGTAATCCATCGTCACTGCTGCTCGGGAGTTTCGCGCGCGGAAGTAAAAGACTGCCCCCATGCCAGTAAACGAACCACGAGTTTCTACTGCGCTCGACCGCAGGACGGGCAGCGACGCGCCACTGCTTCGACGCCCGCTATTCGGCACCGACCCCGCCGATCGAACGGCAACGACTTTAGTAGCCTCCGCATAACGAAGAATCGAATGGACGACCGCACCCGCACGTATCTCCGCGAGCGGTTCGGCGACTACTACCGCCAGTCGACGGTTGCGCTCCCGCCGGCGGCCAACGAGCGTGAGTGGGGTCACATCCCCTGGACGCCCGGCACGGGGACGACGATGGTGCGCCACCAGTCCCAACTCGACCTCGGCGACGTCGACGACTTTCTGGCCCGCGAGGCCCCCCGACACGTCTACTTCTCGGCGGCGCGCTACACCGATCCCTCCGCGAGCACGATGTCCCAGAAGGGGTGGCGCGGGGCCGATCTCGTCTTCGATCTCGACGCCGACCACCTGCCGAGCGTCGACCCCACGGAAGCCACCTACGCGGAGATGCTGGCCGCCTGCAAGGACGCCCTCTTCCGACTACTGACGTTCGTCGAGGAGGATTTCGGCTTCGACGACGTGAGTGTCGTCTTTTCAGGTGGACGGGGGTACCACGTTCACGTTCGAGATCCGGAAATACAGGATCTCGATAGCGATGCTCGCCGGGAGATCGTCGACTACGTGCTGGCCAACGAGGTGGATACTGACGGCCTGATCCGGATCGTCTCTCCGGGCGCCACGAATCAACGAATGTTGAAAACGGAGGGTGGCTGGGGGCGTCGAGTACACACCGAACTCTTGGGGATCACAGAGGAGTTACAATCACTCGACAAAGACGAGGCCGCCGGCCGACTCAGAGAGATCGATGGGATCGGTGAAAAAAGTGCGGCGACGATTTTGACAGCCCTCTCAGAGAACCCG
>JAWOEO010000018.1:0-3901 GCA_046482755.1 Halohasta sp.
CGCGATCGGGAAATGCGCCAGCGGGATATCGCCGAACTACTCGGGACCTCTCGGGCCAACGTCTCGAACGTCGAGGCCAGCGCCCGCGAGAACATCGACCACGCCCGCGAAACGATCGCCTTCGCCGACGCAGTCGCCGCCCCCGTCAGGGTGGAGATCCCGGCCGGAACCGACCTCTTCGACGTTCCGACACTGGTGTTCGACGCCTGTGACGACGCCGGCGTCAAAGTCCAGCACACCGCTCCGGAACTGATGACCGTCGTCAGCGACGGGGCCGCCGACGCGGTCGAGGGACGAGCGATCAACGACGGACTACTCGTCGGTGTGACCGACAGCGGCGAGGTCCGGGTTCGCCAGTCCGGCGAGTAGCTGTCGACTACCGGACGGTAGTGACCGCCTACCAGGTCTCGATTCGCCCGGCATCGATATCCTCGACACAGCCAACACAGTCGGTGTGGTCCGGATCGAAACAGGCCGGAACGCCGTCGTCGACGTCGACCGCGCGCCGCTCGGCGTAGCGCCGGCAGACGAGTTTGGCGCGGCCGGCTTCGTCTGTCGGCAGCGAGTCGGCGTCGGGAGCGGCCTCGTCTTTGCCCGCGGTGTAGGCCTGACGCGTCCGCTCGTACTCCCGGCCGAGTTCGCGGAGCCGGTCGCGCATGAACGCCTCGAAACGCTCGTCCATACAATCGCTGTCGACGGCCGTCGGTATAGGTCCGTTGGGGCGATTGGCCCGTCGGTCCACACTCACCCGTATATTTTATACCATGAAGCACGAACCCCTACATGTCTCCCATTGAAAACAGCGCGGAGACAGAGATACCATGAGCGAGTTGCAGACACACGCAGCCGAGATTGCAGCACAGTTTTCGGACCACACCGACGTCGAGACCGACGAGATCGAACAACGGCTCGACCAACTGGTCAGCGAGTACAAAGTCCCCGTCGACGAGGCCCGACGAAGCGTCACCAACAGCCTCCTCGATGAGGCCGATATGGATCGCGAGGAGTTGGGCCGCGGCGGCAGCGAGGAGCTGCTAGTCGCCGAGATCGATCAGGACGAACAGTGGATCGACGTCACGGTACAGGTCGTCGACCTCTGGGAACCCCGGAGCGACGCCATTGCGCAGGTCGGCCTCGTGGGTGACGCCTCGGGCCGGACCAAGTTCGTCGCCTTCGAGACCTCCGACCTCCCCGAACTGGAGGAGGGCGCGAGCTACAAACTGGCCAACGTCGTCACCGACGAGTACCAGGGCGACTACTCGATCAAGCTCAACCGGACGACAACGATCACCGAACTCGACGAATCGGTCGAAGTCGGCGACGACACGACCACTGTCGACGGCGCGCTGGTCGACGTCCAGTCGGGGTCGGGCCTGATCAAGCGCTGTCCCGAGGAGGGCTGTACGCGCGTCCTCCAGAACGGCCGGTGTTCGGAACACGGCGAGGTCGACGGCGAGTTCGACCTCCGGATCAAGGCCGTCCTCGACGACGGCCGTGAGGTTCAGGACGTGATCTTCAACCGCGAGGCTACCGAGGAACTCACCGGCATCGGCCTCGAAGACGCCAAACAGCAGGCCCAAGACGCCCTCGATACCTCGGTCGTCGCCGACGGAATTCGGACAGATATCGTAGGCCGCTACTTCCGCGTGACCGGCCCGACGCTGGGGCGGTACGTGCTAGCAAACGAGTTCGAGCGGCTGGAGCGGCCGACCGATACGGCTGCCATGCTGGCCGAAGCGAGGGTCGACCAATGAGCGCCGACCAGTCGGTGCCGACCCGCGAAGTCGCCCAGCGCGTGTTCGCCGCCGAGTTCAACGACGCCAGCTACACGTTCAAGGAGTCGGAGGACGACCGCGCGCCCGTCTATGCCCTGCTGCCGACCGGCGAGCGGGCCAACCGCGTCTTCTTCGTCGGCACGCTGACCGAAACCGACGACGTCGGCGACGACAGCGAGTACTGGCAGGGCCGGATCGTCGACCCCACGGGGACGTTCTTCGTCTATGCGGGCCAGTATCAGCCCGAGGCTGCGAGTACGCTCCGCGAACTCGAACCGCCCGCCTACGTCGCCGTGGTCGGCAAGCCCCGAACCTACGAGACCGACGACGGCTCGATCACGGTCTCGGTCCGGCCCGAATCGATCACGCCGGTCGACGCCGCCACCCGTGATCGCTGGGTCGCCGAAACCGCCGAGCGCACCCTCGACCGGATCGATGCGTTCGACGAGGAGGCCAACGAGTACGCCCGGATGGCCCGCGAGCAGTACGGCGAGGAGCTCTCGGCCTACCGCGAAACCGTCGTCGAAGCGCTCGACAGCCTCGACGACGATAGCGCGTCGGACGACGCAGCCGCGGACGACCCTGTCGACCCGGCGGTCGACGGCGAGCCACAGGCCTGACCGCGGCCCCGCCGTTTCCGTTTTCGCCGCGGTCGAGCCGTGTGGCCGTCTGACAAATACTTAAATATTCGGCGTGTGCAGAACCATGCAGAGAGGCCCGTAGGGATGGGAAACAAAAACAAGACGATCTCGTTCCGAGTCAACGAGGACGCCTTCGAGACGCTCCGGGAGATCGCCGAGGACCGCGACATCTCGCTGTCGGCGGTGTTTCGGGACTACGTCGACATGCTGGTCGACCACGATGGCCGCGTCGAGGTCGTCCCCGAGACCGAACGCCACCGCGAGATCGACAGCGAGGGGTTCCCACCGACCGTCGAGGTGCCGAAAAGCTTCGTCCGGGAACACGAGCGGCTCGAACTCGAAGCCGAGCATCTCCGCGAGCAGTTGGAGGAGCACAAACAGTATCTGAACCACCTCCGCGAGCAGGTCGACGCGGAAGACGACGAGGACGTCGTGTATCTCGAAGACCTCGACAGCGGGTCCGACGAGACCTTCCAGCTCGGATAGGTACCGTTTACCGACGTTAGCCGTTGGTTAACTCACGTTTTGCGTCGTGGAGTTCGTCCCGACGTTCTTGACTGGCTTCGATACCGGCGAGTGCCTCGGCGGCTTCCAGCGTGCGGACCGACTGATCGAGAAACGAGAGGATGTCCCCGGAGTAGGCATACAGCATGTAGTCGTCGCCCATCACGTCGACGATGGCGTCGGGGCCGAACCCCTGCGCACGAAGCTCAAGGAGGTACTGGATGAACTTGCGTTCGGCACAGCCACAGTAGGGGTGCGAATCGCAGTCGCAGTCCAGAAAGTCCTCGGAGAAATCCAGCACGCGGTCCTGAGTGGTCGAATCGAGGTTCGCGAGGCTGTCGCCGGTAAACAGCAAGTCGAGGGTCGCCCCCGCGAAGGCGCTTTTGGGAAAGCTCGTCTCCAGTTGGGAGGCGAGTTGCCGGTGGTTTTTGACGTAGATCTTGTCCGTGATGGCCACAGCTACCGCGTGGTAGCGGTGGGAGCTTCAAAAACGTCGCGTTCGTGGCTGTCGACCGAGCGATCAGGTGGTGTGCGAGCCCACCCCGCGGGGAACCCCGAGTCGTAACGTATTTCTTTGCGAGTAGTGTAGCCACGGGTGCGTGTCCGGGTTGGGGTAGTGGACTATCCTTCAGCCTTGTGGAGGCTGAGACGCGGGTTCGATTCTCGCACCTGGACCTTTCTGCTCCGAGCACTTACGCGAGGAGCTGAAAGTCTCTCTGGAGAGATCGAACCCTGCCAGTCGCAACGACCGAACGAAGTGAGGTCGACCGTCTGGCTCTGGTTCGATTCTCGCACCTGGACCGTTCTGCTCCGAGCACTTACGCGAGGAGCTGAAAGTCTCTCTGGTTCGATTCTCGCACTGAGCCCGTTTATATTCACCTCGAAGAACGCCGACGAACGACTCAGCAGTCGACACGACACAAACACTGCTTTCACCCACCACAAACTATACCCGATATCGTTCAGACCTATTTATAAGTC
>JAWOEO010000255.1:0-5707 GCA_046482755.1 Halohasta sp.
AACTCGATTGCCTCCGGCGGGTCGGCGGGCCATAGGCCGTTGCTACGGAAACAGTCGACGTCCGAATCGTCGGTCGAGAGCCGGCTGCCTGAGAGGTCCACCGTCGTGTTCGTATCGTCGTGGGCGATCCGGCACTGCTCGTCTGCCGTACCGCCGTCGACGGTCTGCTCGACAACGAGGTCGCCACTCTCATTGTGTAGATACTGTGTCACGTTCCCCTCCGACTTGTTGACGAATCGAACCCCGAAGGCGTTGTCTTCGACATTACTCGGGGAATCGGGAAGCTCTCCGGGGTCGACGCGAACGGTGAAGTTCCGGGCGTCGCCGAGGCCGTCGACGACCGTCCAATCGCCGCTATTGTCGAGGTTATCACTAACTCGTTTCCCCTCGGTTGTCCCGTTGAACGAGATGTTGGCAACGACGCCCGCCCGCGCCTGCTGGCGGTCGACGAGCGGGCCCATCGCGTTGATCCCCGCGGCGACGGCCGCAGTGTCGCCCCCGCCGCGGTTTTCGGTCTCGATGAGGTCGGCGACACCGTCGACGGCCTCCCCGCGGAACGCGATGGCATCGCGGCTGTCGGCGGCGGTCTCGCGGGTGGCGACGTTCTCGGTGTAGACGGCGGCGTTCAACAGCAGCGCGACCGTCAGCAGGATCACCGCCAGCGCCAGCGCCGTGATCAACAACAGTTGCCCCCGCTCGCCGCGGTTCCGGCTCACTACATCCGCCATGTGGTGATGCGCACCTCCACGCGGTTGTAGAGTTGGCCGTCGTCGACGCTCGGCGCGTAGAACGACTTGTCTTCCAGCCGGCACTCACCGGCACAATCGCCGGTGAGCCGGCTCTCGTTGGTGAGCGTGACCGTCCGGCTGGCGGCCACCGCGTTGTCGCTGGGCTGGCCCAGACTCACCAGCGGGTCGGTGCTCACGCTCGTCCGGTTCGCATCGAAGTACCGTACCCGCACGTTGTAGGCGATGCGCCGCTCGGCCAGCGTCTCATCGAGGGCGGCCAGAAACGCGGTCTGGGAGCCCGCCCGCTGGTAGTAGCCGGCCTCGCCGCTGTCCTGAAACGCCTCACGGGAGCTGTTCCAGTAGAGCACCGTCTCCTGCAGCGAGCCGTCGTCGGCCGCCGTCGACAACAACCCATCGGCGAGCGCCCGCTGTTGGTTCTCGATGTGCTGGTTCGAGGTGCTGGCCGACAGCGGCGTCACCGCCGTCGCCTGCATGGCGAACAGCAACGCGCTGAGCAGCAGCAACGCGGCGATAAATGCCTCGACGGTGTGGGCCTGCCCCCGGTCGACATCTCGGTTCATGTTACCACACCTTCACCACCAGTCGGTACTGCTCCCCCTCGATCGAGACGATCCGGCTCGATACCGTGACGTCGGTCGGCGTCGACCCACCAGTCTCCCGCGTGAGCGGCCCGTCGAACGCCACCGAATCGAGGTCGCTGCCGTCGACCGGCGGGCCGGTCCGCGGGGAATCCTCGGGATGACGGAGCGTCACGTTGACCTCCCGGTCGCCGATCCCCAGCAGTTCGGTCGGCGGGTCGTCGCCGTCGAACCCGCAGTAGTCGCTCTCGTTGGTTTCATTGAAAAACGAGACCGTACAGGCCGGCGATAGGGTGCCGGGGCTGGCGGGGTCCGCCGCAAGCAGCGATCCCGAGAGGTGGTCGACCGCCCGGTCGGCGACGACCGGCGTGCTGCTGGCGGCTCCCGAAAACGGCTCGAAGATCGCGGGGACGAACGCGAAGACGACGCCGACGGCGATGATGAACACGCCCGCGCCGACCCCGAAGTCGATCACCGTCTGGGCGCGATCGGCTCGGCTCATCCGACCACCACCCAGACCCCGAGGGCGATCGTCAGCAGGCCGACGACGAACTTCACGCCCGACAGCAGCTTCGCCGTCCGGATGTAGCCGGCGATCAGCCCCGCCAACACCGCCTGGATCGTCACCGCATGGAAGAACAGGAGCGACAGCAGGTCGGCGTCGACGCCCTCGGCGAACTCCTGGCCGCCGCTGGCCGCACCTCCACCGCCGCCCGAGCCGGATGCTTGCTCGGTGAGGCCGGCCATCACGTCGATGAACTGGGTTTGGAGGATCGCCATCACCGCCAGCAGCGTGAGGTAGGTCATCAGGATGATCGCTACCTGCATCCGGGTTCGCGAGCGGCGCTCGCGGGCGATGTCGTCGGCGTTCTCGCTGGCCTGTGCGGCGGTCCGGAGGACGTCGGTGATCTCGCTGGAGGCCTCCTGGGCCTCGGTGATGAGCTTGATCGTCCGAGCCAATCGGGGGAGGTGGTACTTGTTGTTGAACTCGACGAACGCCGCCCGGAGGCTCACCCCGTAGTTCACCTTGGCGTACATCACCTCGAACTCGTCGGCGAGCTTGCCGCTGGAGGTCTCGGCGACGGTTATGATGGACTCCAGCAGCGTCTGGCCGGTGTCGTTGGCGCTCGAGAGCTTCCGGAGGGTCTCCGAGAGCTTGCTCGTGATGGCGTTCCGCGAGTAGACGTTCCACTCGTAGAACGCCCCCAGCGGAACGAACACCAGATACGCCGGCAGGTAGATCCAGACGAAGGTACTCCAGACGGGCCGGTTGATCCACGCCGGGACCGACACCGGAGCCCGGCCGGTCCCGACGGCCACCCCGACCGCGAAAAGCGCCGCCGGCACCGTCAGCGCCAGCGTGAACAGCGGGTTGTCACGGAAAAACAGGTGGGGGGCTCGGAGCACCTGTTTGAGCCGGTAGTCGCGCTCGGCGGCCCTGATCCGGTCGAAGACCCGGAACCGGCCGACGAACCCCTCGACGATTCCCATGTGGGTCAGCCCGTCGTCCGTCGACGCCGCCAGCCGGTCGCTGCCGGCCTTCGGCCGGAGGTAGCCGTCGCCGGGGTCGTCCTGTTTGACCGTCGAGACGAGGACGAGAAACGCCGCCCCGATCAGCGGGATCAGCGCGTAGACGGTGCCGTACAGCAGCCGCTCGTCGGCGTTACCGAGCATGCTCATGATGACCAGAATGATCACGAGCAACAGCGGAAACAGCGACAGGGTCATGTACATCTCCCCGAACAGTTCGAGGGTTTCGAGGGTCATCTCCTGTTGCTGTTTGGCCGTGCGCATGTGGGCGTCCTTCTTGTCCTTGAGGAACGACTCCATGTCGCCGCCGCTGTTGACGATCGACAGCATGTCGGTCAGAAACTGTGCCAGCGGATCGCTCGGCGTCTCCAAGGACTGTTTGCGGATCGCGTTGCGGTAGTCGGTCCCGAAGTACTCCGTCTCGTTGACAATGGACTGGAACTCCCGAGCCACCTCGCCGTAGGTGTCCTCGGCGGCGGCCATCGCCCGCAGGATCTCCAACTGATTGAGCCCGCCGACCGACAGCGCGTACATGAACGAGATCGAATCCGGCAGCAGGACGTTGATGTTCCGCTTGCGCTCGCCCGCGCGCATGTACGGCAGGCCGACCAGCCCGCCGAATCCAAGGCTGAAGCCGGCGCTCCCGAAGACGATCCCCGCCAACCCGACGGTCACCGGGACGACGAGCGCCCGGAGCAGTTCGGCGACCGCCGGCGAGGAGACCGGAATGCCGAGACTCAGCCCCGAGGGGTCGACCAGTCCGAAGGCGAACAGCCCGTAGCCCAGCAGCGTCCCGACGAGCCACAACACCCCGCCGACGATGACGCCGACGCCGAGGGCCCGCGAGAGGTAGTGTTCGACCGTATCGCCCATCCGGGCCTCGGTGAGTTTGGTTTCGAGATCGCCGGCGAACTCGCTGTGTTCGCCGAACAGCAGCCGGTAGAGGGGGTAGAAGGCATCCGCGAGCGGGTCGGTTTCGGCTTGGGGCCCGCCGGTTTCGAGGCTCATCTATCCCTCCTCGTCGGGCTCGACCCCGTCGACCCCCCACCCCTCGGCCGAGGCGTCGTCGTCGGTCGGTGGGTTCGCCCATTCCGGGGACTCGTCGACCGGTGGCTCGGGCTGTTCGCCGCTCGGTGAGGAGTCGACCGGTGGGTCGGACGGCTCGTCGACCGTCTCCCCCTCCGCGTCGAGATAGGCGTCGAAGGGGTTGTCGGCCGCCTCGGTCGGCTCGTCGGTCGGGGTGGGTTCGTCGGCCTCGGCTTCCGGCTTCACGGTGTCGGAGCCCACCGCCTCGAGTTCCGCGGGCTTCGACCCAGCGGCGTCCGAATCCGACGGGGTATCGAGCATGCCGTCGAGGGCCTCGCTGATCGAGCCGCCCGCCCGCCCGCGGTACTCCTCGAAGAGGTCCTCGCCGGCTTCGAGGATTTCGGTGGCGATCGCCTGCTGTTCCTCGCCGGGGTCGGGCCGCGGCACCAGCGCCTCGGTCTCGGGGTCGACGTCGATCAGCACGGATTCCATCTCCCGGAGGTCTTCGAGGCTCGCCTCCAGTTGGTCGTTGGCCATCAGCGCGAGGATCGTGTCGGGATCGTTGATGTAGGCCTGCACGGTGGCAGCGACCTGCGTGTAGGTGTTGAGCCCGCGGTCGATCAGGTAGGCCAACACCAGTCGGCGCTCGAACATCTCGCTTTGGAGTTCCTCGTCGGTCCAGCCGCGGTCGAACTTGATCTCTTCGAGGGTGTTGGAGGTCCCCATCTTCAGGAACTCGTCGCCCTCGGCCTGCCACTGGTAGATGTCCTGGACGTTGATCTCGTCGTTCTCGGCGTCGTAGTGGTTGATCTCGGTGAGGGATTTGGTCCGGCGGACCTTCTTGCCCTTGACCCGCGTCGACGTCTGGATCGAGACGAGGTCGAGGGCCGAGAACATCGTCTTCGAGACGTTGATCGGCTGGGTCGTAAACCGTTTGAGCACCTCGCCCACCGAGTCGGCGTGGAACGTCGTGTAGGTGGTGTGGCCCGTCGACATGACCTGAAACAGCGTCCGCCCTTCTTCGCCGCGGATCTCGCCCATTACGATGTAGTCGGGCCGCTGTCGCAAGGCGGCCTCCAAGAGGTCGAACTCGTCGATGTCGCCCTTGTCGCTCTCGGTGAAGGAGGGCCGCGTCACCGAGGCGATCCAGTTGCGCTGGGGGAGTTCGACCTCGCGGGTGTCCTCGATGGAGACGATTTTCGTGTTCGAGGGGATGAACAGCGAGACCGCATTCAGCGAGGTCGTCTTCCCGGAGGCCGTGCCGCCGGCGAAAATGAGGGACTTGTCGTTCTCGATCGCCAACCAGAGGAAGGCCATCTGGTCCAGCGAGAACGTCTTCCAGTTGATGAGGTCGACCGGCGTAAAGGGGACCTCTTTGAACTGCCGGATCGTGTAGTTGGTCCCGTGATCCGAGACCTCCTTGCCGAGCGTTAACTGGGCCCGTGAACCATCGGGGAGGGTGGCGTCGACCTGTGGGCTGCGCTTGGAGACGCCCTTGCCGGAGCGCTGGGCGAGTTTGACGACGAAATCGTCGAGGTCGCCCTCACCGTGGACGACGTTGGTGATGATCTGTTCGTACCCCGAGTGGTAGACGAACACGGGCGAGTCGTAGCCGTCACAGGAGATATCCTCGACGTTGATGTCGTGTTTGATCGGGTCGATGCGCTCGTAGCCGAGGAAGTCCCGCTGGAGGTAGTACAGCAGCTTCTCGACCTGGTATTCGGTCAGCGACTCGGGGTTCTCGGCGAGCACCGCGGGTTCGGGCCGGGCGGCGATCCCGCGGTGCTCGCCGAGAACCCCGAGTCTCTGACCGAATACCAGGTC
>JAWOEO010000298.1:0-8136 GCA_046482755.1 Halohasta sp.
CATTAACGCTTCTGCATCTATGGTCACTATCTCCCGGCGGGGAAAAGCGCTCGCATATATCGAAATAGCTTGGTCTTCATACTCTCGGTCATCATAAAAAACCGGAACTATCACCCGGTCATTCAGAACCAAACTATTTAGATAGGTTCGAAACACACCGTCTGAGTTGTTCGGCATGGGCACCCGGATTACCTCAAAGGGCTCATTTTCAACATTTGTCTCATCAGCGATGATCCCGGCGTTATAATCAAGCAAATAACTGTTGCTTTGATCATCTTTTGGGACCGGCTGGTCGACGTAGAGCGTCACGCCGCCGCCGATCGGCTCGTCGAACTCGTCTTCGAGGATGTCGACGGTCTCGATGAAGGTGTAGGTCGAGGGGGCAAACGGCTCGGGCAGCCGCTCGTAGCGGTCGATCCACGTCTCGCTCGGGAAAAACGCCTCCTCGGAGAACTCGGTGTCGACGCCCGCCCCGTAGCCACCGGCTACCGCGGTCGTTAGCAACACCATACCGAGGAACACCGCCGGGGCTCGCCGCGAGATGGCGACACCGCCGGCGAGCCAACCGGCCAGCCGCGACTCCTCGCTGATGATCGGGGTGGTGCCGAACGCCGGCACCGGGAGCCGCTCGCGGAGCCGGTCGGCGGTGACCTTCGCGGCGGGCAGATAGACGACGAACAGTACGAACGTGGCGATCATGCCGACGGCCGCGACGATGCCGAACTCCCGAAGCGAACCCAGCGGGCTGGCGAGGTTTGCGGCGAAACTACAGACGGTAGTGAGGGTGACGATCAGGAAGGCGGTGTTTAACTGCCCCATCGCGTTCGTCATCGCCGCCTCGACTGTCGGCTCGTCGGGTCGGGCCTCCCGGTAGCGGTTGATCGCGTGGATCCCGAAGTCGATGCCGACCGCTAACAGGAGGGGAAAGACCGAGACGATCGCGTCGGAAAACGGAATGCCAGCATACCCCATGAAGCCGAAGGTCCAAAGCAAGGTCAACAGCAGCGCCGAGAGCCCGACCAGCAGGTCGACCGGATCGCGGTAGGCCACGAGCAAGAAGAGTAGAATGAGGCCGAGGGCAGCCGGAAAGACGACGATCGCGGTGTCGGTCAGCAGCGCGGTGATCTCGGTCTGGAGGATTCCCTCGCCGAACAGGTAGGCGTTGTCGCCGATCTCGAAGCCCTGCGTCCGGTCGATGGCCGTGGCGGTGTCGGCCTGCAGGGTCTGAAGCCGGCTCGTTGCGACGGCCTCGGGGAGGTCGTACTCGACGGTCACCAGCGCCGTCGAGGCCCGACCAGTCGTCGGATTGTAGTCGGTCGAGACCTGCTCGTCGAAGGTCCCCCCTTTGTCGGCCGCGCTGATCGCTGTCGACAGCTCGCGGTCGGTGGCGGCTTCGATGGCCCGGCGGCGGTCGGCGGGCGTCTCGGCGTCGGGATCGAGTTCGGCCGCGATCCGGTCGGCGTGGCTGGCCGTCTCGCCGATCCGGAGGGTGCCGTCGTCTTCGAGCCGCTCTTGGGTTTCGAGGATCCGGAGTAGCGTCGGTCGGGAAACGACGTTGTCGGCCTCGATCAGCAGTTGGGCGCTGGTGTCGCTGTCGCCGACCGTCCCGGTGAACTCCTCGTCGATCCGCTCCATGGCGTCCATCGCCGGCACCTCCTCGGTGAACTGGTCGGTGCCGGCCTCCTGGTCGACCAGCCCGAGTCCGCCCGCGAAGACGACCGACAGCAGGGCGGTGGCGATCAGTACTGCCCGCGCGTGGTCGACGGTGGCCGCCGAGAGCCGCTCGATGCCGCGGTTCGGGTCCCACATCTCACCCTCTTCGCCGCGCGACGACAGCCGCGCCGCCGCCGATCACCGCTACCCCGACCAGCGACAGTAGCAACGGCAACAGTCCGTTGTCATCGGGTGGTTCGGTGACCTCGATCGGCACCTGATACACCTGTGAGATCAGGTCGTCGTCCGTCTCGGAGTCGTACCGCAGGTCGGCTTCCAGCGGGTACTCCCGCGGGTCGGCCCCCTCGTCGGCCGAGACGTCGACGGTGACCGTCTCGCTCTCGCCGGGGTCGAGGTCGCTGATAAACGCCTCGTCGGCCGAGACGTCGAGCGGCCCATCCGGGTAGAGGAAGACGTTGATGTTCGAGAGCCGTTCGGCACGGTTGTTGGTCACGTTGAGCCGGACCGGTTGGGTCGTGCCGGCCGGTACCTCCGCGTCGCGGGCGTCGATGGTGAACGCCGGCTCGTCGTCGCCGACCACGACTCGACGGACGAACGGGTCGGCTTCGAGTCGCTCGTCGCCGACGCCGTACTCGACGGTGAACGTCACGGGTCGGGGGCCCGGATCGGCCTCGCCGCTGACGTCGGCGTCGAAGCTGACGTTCGCAGACTCGTCCTCCTCGAGGTCTGCGACCGCGACCTGCCCCTCGCCGATGTCGATCCGGTCGGAGGCGGGCTCGGCACGGATCACGGGTGTCTCGACGGCCGCCGGCCCGGTGTTTTCGAGCGTCGCCGTGATGGTGCCGCTCTCGCCGACTGCGAGGCTGCTGTCGACCGCGCCGAGTGCGAACGTCTGTGCGCCGGTCGGCTCGACGGCGGTCGCCAGCGTCGCGGACTCACGGAGGATGCCGTCTTCGTCCTCGTAGACCACGCTGACTTCGAGCAGGTAGCTCTCGACGCTCACGTCGGGGTCGATTCGACTGTCGAAGCTCACGGTTTCGTCCTCGTCCTCGTCGAGATCGCCGAGGAAGGCCGCCGATTCGGTCGCCGCGCCGTTTCCGTTGTCCGTCGGGATGTCGGCGTTCCCGCTCTCGTCGTCACCGTTCGGGTCCGCCGGCTCCTCGGTGTCGACCCCGGTGGCCGCATCGCCGCCGTTCGCGCCGAGTGACACGCCGCCGGTAGGCGAGCGGGCGGTGACCCGGACGTTCTCGGCGTCGCCCTCGCCGACGTTTTCGAGTTCGACGTCGACGACCCCGTCGGTGCCGACCTGTGCGTCGGTTTCGGCGTCCTCGATGGCGAACCGCGAGCGCTCGCCGACCTCGATCGGCACGTCGAACTCGTCGGTGTCGGTCTCGTCGTCGGCCGTGTTGTCGTCGTCGATCTCGGTGTAGGTGTACTCGACCTCGACGTCGAGTTCGCCCTCGTCGCCGTCGGCCGACGCCGGTGCGGTCACCGACAGCGGTACCGTTACCGACTGGCCCGGTGGCAACGAGCCGACGGCGGCCGTCCCGTCGGTCACCTCAACCGGCGCGTCCTCGTCGTCGACGGTCACGGTAATGCCGCGGGCGGTGGCGGTCGCCTCGTCGAGGCTCGATCCGGCCTCGATCCGGCCCGTGTTGAGAATCGTGAGTTCGACGGTCGTCTCCGAGCCGGGTTCGACGACCGGATCGGCCACCGTAACCGCCACGTCGGGCTCGCTGACGGTATCGGATGGCTCCCGAAACAGTGCATCGAGTTGGGGGGCCCCGTCGGCCGGCACTGCGGTCGCCGCGGGCGCGGATCCGCCGGTCGCTACGGACGAGCATCCATCGGCCGCTACGGACGATACGGACGAACATCCACCGGCCGCCGCGGTGGTGTCGACGGCTTCGTCCGCAGCGAGGGATTCGGAACGCTCCGAAGGTGGGTCGACCGCCGACACGGCACTGCCGACCCCCGCGGTGAGGAGCAACCCACAGACGAGCAGCGCGAACCGGGCGGGGCTGTTGAATCCTGTCATCGCACCCCGTCCGAACTGTCCGCCGCCGGTCGGATGTCGACCACCGACTCCCAGCGCCCATTCAACCAAACCATTGCTACCTGCTACTCAACCGACACACAAATGATTTATTCACGACAAATTGAAGGTGCATGTAGTGTCGTTTATTCGACTCTCCCGCCCGACAGCGGCGTGGTCGGCTGGAGCCGGCAAATATATTAGATAACTGTCTGGTAAGCCGATCGTTCAGAGATCCCTGACCCACATGTTTCGGTGATTGTGCACCGTTGCAACCGTTGCAATCGCCAGCCGAAAGCGGGGTCGATCGTTCAGTGTGGGCTACCGACGTGACAACGTGGGCCGAAAGCGGCAGCTATGCGGTCGACGCGCCGGTAACTTCGTCCATATCGGTTTCAGCAGTAACTAACAATGACGGTGTGGGGTGACCGTCTATCTGCATGACCCGTATGTTCGAACTGACTGGCTTCCAGCGGGACCTGTTGTACGTCATCGCAGGTCTCGGCCGCCCCTCCGGTCAAATGGTCCGCAGAGAGATCGAAAAGCACGTCGACAACGTCAACCACGGCCGGCTGTATCCCAACCTCGATACGCTGGTCGACTACGGACTGGTCGAGAAGGGCCGCCACGACCAGCGCACCAACTACTACGAACTCGCCCCCGAGGGCCGAGAGCTGATCGAACAGCGCCGCGACTGGGAGGACGAGTACGTTTCGGCGCCCGCCGAGTAGTTCCGCGTCGCTATTTTTTCGCCCTACCGGAGAACGAGTTCGCCGTCGCCTCGCAGCGATACCTCACAGCCGGCGTAGCTGAAGCTGATCACGACCGACTCGTCGCCGCCTTCCAGTACGGCATCCAGCGCATCGGGGTCGACGGCCGTCGTGAGTTCCGGGAGGGCCATCGGCGAGCAGTCGTTGTTGTCGGCGACCGAGATGACGACCGCCGTCGCGGCGGAGTCGGCAGTCCGCCAGTCGGAGAGGTACGAAACGCGGTCGGTCCGGTCGATCCGATTGAGATCGGTATCCGTGTGAGGGTAGCTCATGCGTAATAGTCGCCGGCGACAGTGCAGCCGGCAGGAGTCACGACGGACTACTCTCTCCCTAGTAAAGTAAATTACTGTTTTTGAGAAAATCACAGACGGTAAAAATTCGAACGGTCACGTCGACCGGCCGGCTACTCGACGGTGACGCTCTTGGCGAGGTTCCGGGGTTTGTCGATCGAGCGTTCGAGCCGGTTGGCGACGTGGTACGAGAGCAGCTGCAGTTGGACGTTCGCCAACAGGCCGTTGAGCGCGGGCGTCGACGACGGGATGCCGACGAAATCGTCGGCGGCCTCGGCGACGTCGGTCGAATCTTCGGGCCCGATGGCGATCACGGACGCGCCGCGGGCCTGGACCTCCCGGACGTTGTTGAGCGTCTTCTCGTCGTGGTTGCCGGTGAAGACGGCGATCACCACGGTGTCGGGGGTCACAAGCGCCAGCGGGCCGTGTTTGAGCTGGCCGGCGGCGAACCCCTCGGCGTGCTCGTAGGTGATCTCCTTGAACTTCAGCGCGCCTTCGAGGGCGACCGGATGGGCAATTCCCCGGCCGATGAAGAAGTGAGCGTCCATCCCCTCGTAGGCCGCGGTGAGTTCCGCGGTCGGATCGGCCTCCAAGATCGACTCGATCTGGTCGGGCAACAGCTCAAGGGATGCCAGCAGTTCTCCGGAGTACTCGCTGGGTTCGCCGGTGATATCCCGGTGGAGTCGCTCGGCCAACAGCGCCAAAGCGGTGACCTGCGAGGAGAAGGTCTTGGTCGCCGCAACGCCGATCTCCGGGCCGGCCCGGATGTAGAGGACGTCGTCGGTTTCACGGGCCGCCGTCGACCCGATGACGTT
Organism: Halohasta sp.; assembly: GCA_046482755.1. Classification (GTDB taxonomy): domain Archaea; phylum Halobacteriota; class Halobacteria; order Halobacteriales; family Haloferacaceae; genus Halohasta. The sequence continues at coordinate 5,585 of JAWOEO010000298.1, forward strand.
CGTCAGTGCGAGCGTACGCGCGGGCGTGTCGTCGAGCCGCCGGAGCGATTCGAGGGTGTCGGCGGTCTCACCCGACTGGGTGACCCCGATCACCAGCGTCTCGTCGTCGACGGGCCGCGGGTTGGAGGCGTACTCGCCGGCCCGATGGGCGTAGGCCGGGATCCCGCGCTGACCCAGCAGGTGACAGCCGTACAACGCGGCGTGATACGAGGTGCCACAGGCGACGAACTCCACACGGGAGATGTCGCTGAACTCGCCGGGCGCGAAGTCCTCGAACTCGATCGCTCCCGTGTCGGGATCGAACCGGCCGTGGATCGTCTGGTTCAGGGAGGTGGGCTGTTCGTGGATCTCCTTGAGCATGTAGTGGTCGAAGCCGGACTTCTGGGCGTCCTCGGAGGACCACTCGACACGGTCGACCGGCCGTTCAACCGGGGTCGCCGACCGGTCGAACACTCCATAGGAGTCGGGCCGCAAGACGGCGACGTCCTCGTTTTCGAGGTAGATCACCCGGTCGGTGAACTCGATGAACGCCGGGACGTCGCTGGCGAGGAAGAAGCCATCGTCGGCCAGCCCGACGACCAGCGGCGAGCCGTTCCGGGTGGCGAAGATGGCGTCGGTGCCCTCGACGATCGCCGCCAGCGCGTAGCTCCCCTCGAGACGGTCGACCGCGCGCATGAAGGCGTCGAACGGTTCGTCGCCGTCGTCGAGGAACGTCTCGACGAGGTGGGGGACGACCTCGGTGTCGGTGTCGCTGGTGAACTCGTGGCCGCGATCCCGAAGTTCCGCCCGGAGCGCCTCGTAGTTCTCGATGATCCCGTTGTGGACGACCGCCACGCGGTCGGTCGTCCCGGTGTGTGGGTGGGCGTTGGCGTCCGACGGCGGCCCGTGGGTGCTCCAGCGGGTGTGGCCGATGCCGATAGGGCCGGTGGGGTTGCGCTCCTCGACCAGCCGGCGGAGCACGTCGGCCTCGCCCTCGCGTTTGAGCACGTCGATTCCGTGGCCGTTCTGGACGGCGAGGCCGGCCGAGTCGTAGCCGCGGTACTCGAGGTTTTCGAGGCCCGAAAGCAGGTCGTCGACCGCGTTGCCCGAGCGGATGCGACCGGTGATGCCGCACATCAGGCGGCCCTCCCTGTGCTCGGTCGGGGTGGTTGGCGTCCGGTCTGCTGTCGTCGTGGGGTGGTATCTCGAACCATCATGGCTATCTGAAACGGTGCTGACTGGTCGGTGCGAACACTGTCAACACCCCCTCGGGGACCCCGACGGGCTTTGTTATGGATGGGTTGTCACGACGGCAGCGCGACTGCTATCGAAGTAGGCGGTGAATACCCAACTACCCATCGGTAGTTGCCAGTCGCTGTCGACGCGCGTCGGTCGCTACCGAACGAACAAAACGAGTGTTGGTTCACCACGCGGCCGTCGACGCCGCCGAGTGGGTATCGGAGCCGTTATCCGGAGCGCCGCGGCGTTAGGTCCACATGTGGTGGACCGCACCCAGCAGGGCGAACCCGAGCAGCGAGGCGCCGAAGACGGGGGTCGCCACCGACGGGACGGCTAGGAGTGCGGCTCCGAACAGCGAGAGACTGAGTGCGGTGTGGCCGAGATAGTAGGTCGGCCACGGCCGGCGCTGGTCGGCCTCGGCTTCGAGGAACGGGTAGAGCTGCTCGGCGTTGTCGCCGAGTTCGACCGTGCCGCGGTTGCCGTCGAAGTCGATGACGTCAGTGTCGTCCATCTTCGGCAGGTGGCACTGGTAGAGCCCGACGTAGACCCGCTTGCGCTCCTGGGAGGACAGCGCCGTCTCGGGTTTTCCGTTCTCGACGGCGGCGATATGCTCGGCGACATCGCTCAGCGAGACCGTGTCGTCGTGGTCCCGAAGGTAGGCGAGTACCCGGCGGCGGCGCTCGTTTTTGAGGACTTCGAAGACCAGGTCCAGCGAGAGCGACTCCGCGCCCATCTCGTCGCTGTCGTCGGTCGGTGTGGGGGTGGTTGTTTCGGTGCTCTGCGTCGTTTCTGTGGGGGCTAGTTGTGAACTCATGTGTCACGGATGCAGCGGGGGATGATCGGGCCACGGCGGGGGCCAGTGCCCGATCGCTTCGACCGTGTGCTGTCGACAGTCGATCGTTCCGCCCGGACGGGCCATCGAGCCGCCGACATCAACAGTAGTGCCTGTTTATGCAGGTGCTACCGTCGCCGTCGGTACTGGCAGGCTGACAGTCCGTCCGATCTGCGGGTGCCGTACGGCGGCCGGAGTGCCGGTCGATCCACCGAGAGCCACGGTGTAACCGGCGAGTGTGGGGGGCAGCGGCCGCCTCGGGCAGCGCGGTAGGGACCACGACGGAACGGATCGGCTGCGGGGTGTCGCATCGGTTCGTTCCTCTGCAAAGAGATATTGTGAGACCTATTGTATAAATCTCACGTACAGTTTACTGATACAACAGGCGCGTAAGTAGTTCCTACGGGGGAGCGATAGGCACGCCGTACTCCCGCGTCCGATCGGTAGTCGACGGCTATACCACGGGCGGTCGACGGACGGTCACGGGTTCGCCGGCCCCGGG
>JAWOEO010000303.1:0-8171 GCA_046482755.1 Halohasta sp.
GTCCTGTACGGCGCTGTCGGTCGTCAACGTCGACGCCGGCTTCACCGCCGGCGCGCAGGCCGCGCTGATCGCCAAAGCGGTCGACGCGTAACTGGTAATCAAATAAATATAATCTTACGTATAACTAAAAGAAGAGTATTTGACCGCTCTCCGCGTAGGGAGCCTGCCGGCTTGAAGGGGAGCCGGGCACACATGTCACGTTGCGATCATTGTGGTTCCCACATCTCGGACCGCTTCGCGCGGGTGTTTGCCGACGAGTTCGGGCAGGTATTCGCCTGTCCGTCCTGTTCGGCCAACGCCGGCATCGCCGAAGCCGCCCGAGACCGGACCCGCAGCTAATCGGGGGATCGTGTACAGCCTGTTGAACAGCCAGCCGGCCATCGGGGGAGCCGACACGCGTCGGTCGATGGCCGGCCTTCCGGGTCGACGGTGATTTTGATCGGCGGTGGCAATCGACAGCCGTGAGCAGCCACTACGTCTACATCCTGCGGTGTGCCGACGACACCCTGTATACGGGCTACACCACAGACCCCGAGCGACGCCTCCGCGAACACAACGCGGGCGAGGGGGCCAAATACACCCGCGGGCGGACGCCGGTCGACCTCGTCCACGTCGAATCCTACGACACCCAGTCGGCGGCGATGAGCCGGGAGTACGAGATCAAACAGCTCCGTCGAGAGGAGAAGATCCGGCTCATCGAAGCGGAGTCGACCGAACGGACCGAATGAGCCGGCTGTTGCACCTCACACATTTTTATCAGATGCGACAGCAGGTACTGGTATGGATAAAATTGCCTTCGGCACCGATGGGTGGCGTGCAACCCTCGATACGTTCACTGACGAACGCGTCCGGATCGTCGGCGAAGCCGTCGCCCGCTATCTCGAAGACGAGGGGTACACCGACCCCGTCATCGTGGGCTACGACGCCCGCGAAACCTCGCCCGGCTTCGCCGAGAGCCTCGCCGAGATCCTCGCCGGCCACGGCTTCGACGTCCTGCTGCCCGAGCGTGACTGTCCGACGCCGGTGATCGCCTACGCCATCGTCGACCGTGGCCTTTCGTGTGCGCTGATGGTCACCGCCTCACACAACCCACCCGAATACAACGGCGTCAAATTCATCCCCGAGGACGGCGCGCCCGCCCTCCCCGAACGCACCGAGAAAATCGTCGACAACCTCGCCGAACCCGATCTCTTGCCAGAAGACGAGTGGGGCGAAATACGGGAAGTAGATCCGATCCCGAACCACGCCGACCACGCCCACGAACTGGTCGACGCGGATCTCTCGGATCTCACGATCGTCTACGACGCGCTCTACGGCAGCGGCCAAGGCGTGACCGACGCCCTACTGGAATCGGCGGGCGCAGAGGTCATTCGTCGACGCTGTGAGAAGGACCCGACCTTCGGCGGCGGCGAGCCCGAACCGAGCCCGCACAACCTCCAGCCGCTCGCCGAGGCAGTGAAGGAACACGACGCGGATCTCGGGATCGCCAACGACGGCGACGCCGACCGGATCGCCATCTGCACGCCGGAGCGCGGCTATCTCGACGAGAACCTCTTTTTCGCCGCGGTGTACGACTACCTGCTGGAATCCGATTCGGGGCCAGCCGTCCGCTCGGTGTCGACGACCTTCCTCATCGATCGGATCGCCGAGGCAAATGGGGAAGACGTCGTCGAGGTGCCGGTCGGCTTCAAGTGGGTCGGCAAGGCGATGGGCGAGACCGACGCCCTGATCGGCGGCGAGGAGTCGGGTGGCTTCTCGATTCGCGGCCACATCCGCGAGAAGGACGGCGTGCTGATGGCCCTCCTTGCGGGGGCGGTCACCGCAGCCGAGCCGCTCGACGATCGGGTCGACACCCTCCTCGACGAGCACGGCGAGATCCACGCCAGCAAACGCAGCGTCGAGTGTGCGGACGACCAGAAGGAGCGCGTCCTGAGCGACCTCGAAGACCACATTCCGGAGTCCGTGGCCGGCTCGGCGGTCGCCAACACCGTCACCCTCGATGGCTTCAAACTCCTCCTCGAAGACGGTTCGTGGCTCCTCATTCGGCCGAGCGGCACCGAGCCCAAGCTCCGGGTGTATGGTGAAGCCGGCAGCGAAGAGCGGCTTGAGACGCTGCTCGATGAGGGCGTCGACCTCGTCGAGCCGCTGGTCTGAGACGGCCGACAGCGGTCGGCTTCGTCGCGCTACCGAACTGCGGGTCGGTCGACCCGTCCCCGACCGGGTTCCGTACGGGCTGCTTTCGTATCGGATTCGCCGTATATTGTGACAGCGAGGCGGAAGTATACAACTGGTAGAGCAGTATATAGTGCCGAGTAGGGGTCGAGACCGATATATGTCGTTCTTATAAGATTACTTCAAGCACTCCATGGACTTCACAGTTGCATGTCGACGACCAACCAGCAGACGGAACACTGGTACAGTTTCGACAACCAGGACATGATGGTGTTCATCCTCATCATGTCCCTCCACGGGTTACAGATGATGTTCGCCGAACTGCTGCCCTCCTTTTCGCTCGGCGGCTTGGAGTTGGAGATCGGGCCGTTCCTCTTTATTTCCTACACCCTCGTCTTCCTCTTTCGCTCGTTTTGGGGCTGTTTGGCCGTCCCCGTCGGTGGGATCGTCTTCGGCGAAATCCTGATCGGCGACTTCAGCGCCTTCGGTGCGGTCGAGAGCCTCTTGATGATCACGGTCTCGCTGTGGCTCGCTACGACGATGATCACCGACCCCACCGACGTGAAGTGGCTCGCGGTGCTGGCAGTCGTCGCCAAGGGGATGGAAGAACTCGCCGCGCAGTTCATCGATGTCGGGAAGTTCTACGTCGGCGTCGAGTCGCTGGAGGCGATCGAGTGGCTCCCCGAGACGATCTGGGCCGTCGAGATCGCGGGTGCGACCACGCAGGTCATCATCGCGGGGATCGTTTTCGGTGCGATTCCGATGACGTACTTCTACCCGCGGATGCGCGGGAAGATCGAGCCGCTGCTCGGGATGGAGCCGGTGGAGGGCCACCCCAGCGGCAAGCGGTTCAACCGGGATACCCTGAAGGCGCTCGTTGCGTGGGTCGTCCTGACGCCGATCGCGTTCGTCTTCGAGGCGTTCAGCGAAACCAGCGGCGCGTTCCTCGTCTTCGAGCCGGAGTTCGTCGAGAGCTATGGCCAGATCTTCTTCGCCGTGCCGATCGTTGCCGCCGCAGTCGTCGCTTACGCCGTGGTGTTCTACCGACAGCAACGCACCGCGTAACCTGCCTCGGCCACTGATATCACAATGGGAACAAACGAAATCAATGTCGACGACCTGACGTTCCGGTACCCCGGGAGCGACGACCCGGTGTTGCGGAACGCGAGCCTCCGCATCGGGACCGACGAGTTCACCGCCATCATCGGCGGCAACGGCAGCGGAAAGACGACGCTGTGTAAGACGTTCAACGGGTTGGTCCCCCACTTCTTCAACGGGAGCTTCGAGGGGTCGGTCACCGTCAACGGCACCGAGACGACCGACTCCGACGTCTCGGCGTTGTCCCGAACGGTCGGCTACGTGTTCCAGGACTTCGAGAACCAACTCGTCCAGCCGGTCGTCCGCGACGACGTGGCGTTCGCCCCGAAGAACCACGGCTTGGCCGACTACAAGTCGCGTGCGAGGGAGGCCCTCGCCGCGGTCGGCCTCGGCGATGCCGCCGACCGGTTCATCTGGGAACTCAGCGGCGGCCAACAGCACCTCGTCGCGCTGGCCGGCGTGTTGGCGATGGACCCCGAGTTCATCATCGTCGACGAGCCGGCGGCCCAACTCGACCCCCACAACGCCCGGGAGACGTACGAACAGCTCCAGGAGATCCACCGGGAGACCGGCGTGGGCGTGATCGTCATCGAACACCACACCGAGTTCATCGGCGACTACTGCGATCGGCTCGTCATGGTCGCCGACGGCGGCGTGGCGTGGACCGAGCCGGTCGACGTCGGCCTAAACCGGGTCGACGAACTGCTGGCCGAGGAGATCCACCCGCCGCAGGTCACCCAGATCGCCCGGGAACTCCCCGGCGAGCGCGGGAGGCTTCCGAACGGCCGATACCCCGTGACCGTCGAGGAGGCCGCCAGCGGCTTTCCGACAGCCGACGGCCAGCGCCAGCCGGCGACGCCGGACGGCCGGGGCTCCGGGGAGCGTCTCATCGACGTGAGCGACGTCACCCACGGCTACCCGACGCTTCGGGAGGGTCGGAAGACGGTCCTCGACGGGTTCGACCTCGATCTGTATGCCGACGACCGCGTCGCGCTCGTCGGTGCCAACGGGGCCGGAAAGTCGACGCTGCTCCGGCTACTGACCGGCCTCGAATCACCCGACGAGGGGACGATCACGGTGCTCGGTCGGGATACCAACGAGACGCTCCCCGAGGAGTTGGCCGACGAGACGGTGTACATCCATCAAAACCCCGAGGAGATGTTCGTCGAAGAGACGGTCCGCGAGGACATCGCCTACTATCTGGAAAACCGGGACGTACCCGACACCGACCGGCGGGTCGAGGAGGTGATTTCCGTCCTGGACCTGGCGGATATCGCGGATCGGGACGGCCGGCTGCTCAGCCTCGGCCAACAGCGGCGGGCGTCGCTGGCGATCGGGTTGGCGACCGACCCTTCCATCGTGCTCCTGGACGAACCCACCGGGAGCCTGGATCTCCAGAGCCGCCGGGAGGTGACCCGGATGCTCTCGCGGTCGGATGCCCGCACGGAGACAGTCGTGATCGCAACCCACGACCTCCAGCTCGTGGCGGGGTGGGCCGACCGGGTGGTCGTCCTCGGTCCCGACGGGATCCTCGCCGACGAGCCGACCCGAACGGTCTTCGACCAGCCCGAGTTGCTACAGCAGGCGAACCTCCGGCCACCGCAGGTCGTAGATCTCAGCAGCCGGCTCGGGGTCGATCCGCCGGCGCTGACGGTGTCTGCGCTCGTCGACCACCTGACTGCTGCGGAGGTACGGTAGATGGGGTATCTCGACGCGCTGCGGAACATCACCATCGCCGACATCAAAGTCGACCTGATGCGGACGGCCTACGACAACGACGACGCCCTCCTGAACACGTTCGACCCGCGAGTGGTGATCATCTGGGCGGCCATCTTCGTCGTCGTCCCGTGGTTCTTCTACGAGTCCGGACCGCTGTTTGCGATGCTCGGGGCCGCGCTGTTGTTGGCGTATCTCTCCCAGACGAGTGTCTATCTGCTGGCCCTGCTGATCTGGGGAAGTCTGACGAACATCGGCTTTATCGTCGTTTTGAGTTCGGTCGTCTACTGGTGGCAGGGTGGAACGGGAGGGCTCCAGGGGGCAGTCGTCGACAACAGCGTCGCGCTGTTGCCGTTCACGCTGAAGCTGACGGTGATTTCGGTCGTGAGCCTGGCGGCCTTCTCGGCGATGAGCCCGAAGAAACTCGCCAAAGGACTGCTCAGCCTCGGCGTCCCCCGACCCTTTACGTTCGCCATCGCCTACGGCTACCGGATGATGCCGGTGCTCCTAGAGGAGTACCACGACCTGGTCAACTCACTGCGACTCCGGAACAAAGCGCCCGAAAACCGCGGGCTGCTGCGGTGGCGGTACTTTCTGTATCTCCTCACACTCGCGGTCAAGGCGTTCTATCCGATGGCGTTCAACGTCGCCAAACGCTCCCGGGTCACCGTCGAAGCGATGGAGACCAAGGGGTTTTCCCACTCGCTGGGCGACGAGGCGAGCCGGGAGCTCAGGCTGGGTGATCTGGAGATCCAGCCACGCGACGTGAGCTTCGTCACCGTCTCGTTGCTGTTTGTCGTCGTCGTGGCGGTGTATCTGTAGCCGACCCGGGTTCTCTTTCAAATCGACTCCCGACCAGCTGGCAGATCGACGAGCTACGAACCTCAGGAAACGTCGTAGAGTTTCTGTCCGTCGAGTTTCGGGACCACATCGCGGCTGTCGACGGCGAGGGCGTACTCGTAGAGATCGGTCCGCTTGACCGGTGGTTTCTCCTCGTACGTCGGTCCCTTCGAGAGCGCAACCAGTCGGCGGTAAATCGCTTGCTCCCGGTCGGTCGGCGGTTCGTCACGAAGGTGGTGGGCAATAAACAGCGCGCCGGCGACATCCTCTGGGGAGGGAGTGCCGTCCGAGCCGGCGGCGACGAAGTAGGTCGGCTCGTCGGCCGGGAGGTGGTCGGCGACCGCCCGCCCGTTGGTCAGCCCGCCGACGTACACCGTCACGTCGTCGCCGCCGTTCAGCCGAAGGTCGGTGACGGCGTTGCCGCCGTTGGTCGAGGTCATCGCCGTCGGGCGGCCGTCGACATCAGTGTCGTTGACGACACTCGGCGAGTTGAAGAAGTCATAGCCCGCTGTGCCTTCGTAGTCGGGGCCGGAATCGCCGCCGACCTTCGCGCTGGGATGGGCCTGTTTGAACGACGGTTCGTTCCCGCGCTGTTCGGTGATGTGGATGTACTCGGCCCCGTTGGCGAACAGTTCGGGGACTGTCGTCGAAAACTGTGTGACATCGACGACGACGTAGTTCCCCGGCTCTGGGTCAGCGGGAATCCGGTCCCGGACGGGGATCAGTCGGTCGACGGACAGCGACGTCAGTTCGTCTGCGAGCAGACCCATAGTGGTGTCTCCGGCGATGGGACAGTTGAGTGTATCTAGGAGGGCTATATCTCGCTCCCAACCGCTCGTGAGTGGTATACACTGTGGACCAGCCGATGAATGGGACTCGGTGGGGTCCCGAATCGGATGCCTTTTTATCGGGGCCTTCCGTAGAACGGATTATATGTTCAAGGCCATCGTGAGCGCCGACACGCTCACAGACGCGCTCGATTCGGTGAGCGTGCTGGTAGACGAGTGTAAGATCCGGCTCAACGCCGAGGAGTTCTCGATCCGCGCCGTCGACCCGGCCAACGTCGGCATGGTCGACCTCTCGCTCGATGCGGCGGCCTTCGAGTCCTACGAGGCCGACGGCGGCGTCATTGGGGTCAACCTCGGCCGGCTGCAGGACATCGCCGGGATGGCCAACAGCGGCGATCTCATCCGGTTCGAACTCGACGAGGAGACCCGCAAACTCCACATCGGGATCGACGGCCTCTCCTACACGCTGGCGCTGATCGACCCCGATTCGATCCGGCAAGAACCCGACATTCCGGAGCTGGACCTTCCCGCCCAGATCGTCCTCGAAGGCAACCAGCTCAACCGGGGGATCACCGCCGCAGATATGGTGAGCGACCACATCTCGTTGCGTGTCGACGAAAGCGCCGAGGCCTTCTACATCGAGGCCGAGGGCGACACTGACGACGTCGACCTCGAACTCACGAGCGAGGACCTGATCGACCTCACCGCCGGCCCGGCGGACTCGCTGTTCTCGCTGGACTACCTCAAGGACATGAACAAGGCGATCCCGAAAGCGACCGAAGTCACCGTCGACCTCGGCGAGGAGTTCCCCGTCAAACTCCACTACGAGTTCGCCGAGGGGCTGGGCCACGTCACCTACATGCTCGCCCCGCGGATCCAAAGCGAGTAGTCGACGCCTAGCCTCACAGCTGCCGAGTAGAGACTGCCTACCGCTGGCGGTCGATGACGGCCTTTGCTTCTCTGCCGGCCTGTTTCCAGCCGTAGCCCGCCTCGTAGACGTGCCGTTTGTTCTCGACGAGTTCTTCAGGCGAGGACTCCTCGAAGCCGCCGCGGTCCCACGCGCCCGACTGGCGGAGCCACTCGACGACGTTGGCCTTGGTTTCGGCCCACGAGAGGTCGACCATCTCGTACCACGCGATCATGGCGAAGACCGCGTTGTCGTGGCAGCCCGGTACCGAACCGTGTTCGTAGATCGTCCGCATAGGCTCGATGGTGGGCTCGGAGACGAGTTCGGTGTACTCGGCGGCCGTCAGCAGCCGGAGGGTCCCGTCGTCGGCCCGTTCGACCCGGTCGACTGCCGTCAGCGTCCGGAGGGCCGCAGTGTGCAGTTGGTCCCACTCGCCGTGGACGGCCTCCCGGAGCGTCGACTCGGCGACCGGGGTCGGGCTGGCCGACAGCACCGCCAGACAGTCGGTGTAGGCCTTCTCGATGGTGGGCCACGGCGTCCCCTCGAACTCGCAGTCGAGCTCGTGGAGGCTGTTGGTGGTCCGACAGCCCGGACAGGGGTAGCTGAAACGGGGCACGACCGGTGTCTGGACCCCGACCGAATTATAGATT
>JAWOEO010000239.1:0-11790 GCA_046482755.1 Halohasta sp.
GCTAAAAACTGTTCGTAAATAACACCCTCGCGGTTATTCGTCGAGAGCAGGTGGGTTCGAGTTCGACTCATCAAATCCCGTAATTTGTCAAAATTAGAATAGTGTAGACGATGTAGACGGGGATCGACTAGACTTCTTTCCTATATCTGCACACGCTACCGTCTCTATCAATTCCAGCTGCTCAACACGACTTTTGTGGAAACACCGTCTACATCGACTACGATTCTGGCTTTAGGACGCCCGACTGTGATCTACTCGACAAATTTGCGTAGATGGTGCTGTGAGAATGTTGACGGTCAGGATTGACATAGCACTCGCGGTTGTTAGAGTAGACTATCCTGGCGCGTGTCCGTGTCGGTATCGGCAAGGTCAGCCCGCTCTGGTGTGTCGTCCAGTTCGGGAACGTCGTCCGATAGTCCCAATCTCTCGTAGCCGCGTTGTACCTTCCCGTCGATCCGAATCGAGGATTTGTAACCCACATCCTCGTCTTTCAGCGTGTTCGTGAAGTGTCGCTGACCGACAGGATCCTCCCCATTCTCTCGACACCAGGCGGCGTACCGGCGGTGCGCCTGTAGGGTTGTGAGCCGTTCGGCATCGGGATCGTGCTTGACGCACTCGGAAATGAACTTGTCTACGGAGTCACCCCATGCCTGCCAGCGTTCGCGCTTCGTGTGGGCATATCGTTCCTCATTCGTGAAGTATTCCTGATCGAGCAGCCGGTTCCATCCCTCAATTGCCCAATTGAGAATGCCGGACAGCACGTGAGGCTCAGTCAGGTGATCCTTGAGCGAGGGGTCGCGGTGGCTGGGAGGGTAGTGGTTCGGAAATTCCACGAGAAGCCAGCGACGCCAAAACGCCTCGTCGTTGTCGGGTACTTTGACATCTGGCACCTCGTTCGCGGCGTACAGATGCTTCCCCGTGGCGTCGAATTCGAAGCTGTCTTCGTACAAATGGCGGGCACGGACGCGGTCGCCGCCGACCAGTTTCTTGAACATCCCGAGCCCATGACCGAGCTTTCTCGCAGAGAGGTCGTCGTCGATATTCGCGAGGGCTCCGTAGAAGTCAGCTACGGCGTCCTTCTCATTGGCGAGGGTCTGGAGTTCGATAGACGATGTGTTCTCACGTCCGAGTAGCGACCGGACTACGTGGAGAAATGTCCCTTTCCCGTTCGCACCTGATCCTACGAGCAGCAGCGCGCGGTGAAGCGGCATGTCGCCGACGTGGAGGCAGTAGCCGACGTACTCCTGGAGCGCGTCGGCGCGGCTGGCCTCGGCCCACTCCTCAACGTAGTCGGCCCACTCGTCGTAATTCGCGCTCGGGTCGTACTCTAAGGGCAGGCGCGTGAGGGCGTAGTCGTCAGGCTCCAGCTCCCGAAGTGCGTCCTCGCCGACGCCATCCGCAGCGGTGTCAAGATACACGAGGCCGTTCTCGACGGCGATGGTCCCCGGCACCAGGCCGAATTCATCGGCTTCGACTTCGACCCGCGGGTCACTCCGTGCCTGTGCTTTCAGCTCAGCAAGCACGTTCTGGCCATAGTTCATGGAGCCAAGCGCGCGCCGAGCCGCGTGGCGAAGTGCTCGCTCGCCTTCTGGCTTCCACACCCCAACGTCGTAAGCCCACAGTGAGCCGTTGTCCCGACGAACACGGACGTGGAACTCGTCGGTGTGTTCCAATAGTTCCCACACACAGGCCGCCTTCTCGCGGTCGGTGAGATCCGACACGTCTTCGTCTTCATCGAGCCCGGCCCACGCTACCACTTCTGTCGGCGTGAGCGTGACGTTCATCCCGTCGGTGTCGGTCTTATCGCGGTCGATGTCTTCACCGGGTTCGTTCGGCCGACTCACGTTCTTGTTGCCGTAGTCGCCGGGATTGTAGAATTCACTCCGGCTCGAGAGTGCCTTGTCGATAGTCCGCTCGCGATAGTCATCGCGGTCCCACTTCTCACGGTAGAGATCGGACTGTCGAAACAATCGAGCGATTCGCTGACGATCACCGCCAGTCCAGAACGCGAGGAACCCACAGAGCGCGAGGTCTGCCTCGCTGTGGCTTGGGTAGTCGGAGATGTCTCCGCACCACAGTTGCGTGAACTTCTCGCCGTTCTCGGCGTCCTTGGCCTTGTTGAGCAGCTCGTTGTCGGAGAGCTCGCTCGCGGCGTCCGATGAGTCAATATTCCCGACGTCAACCCCGGGGTCCACGCCTGGTGAATCAGCTTGCACACCACCGTCGCCGGCGGTTTTCGGCTTTTCGGTATCTGGCTCGTCGTCAGCAATATACTCCGCGTGGACGGCTACGATCTCATCCTTCACCTGTCGGACATCCGCGGGCACGCTGTCGAGCGCGTGGCCGGTCACCGTGAGATATCGACCGGTCTCGTACATCTCTATGTGGCCCTCGGAGCCATCGACATCGCTTCGTGTACCACCATCAGGGACGTCCCCAAGCCCGAACAACCGAAGACCGGTTCCAGAGGGAGACACTTCGGCGTAGGTCGGCACGCTATCGAGCACGTCCTCGGCCCACGGTTCGAAGCCCCCTGTGTCTGGGTTCCGGCAGTCGTCGAGGTCAAGTCCGACCACATGTCCTTCGTCCTGGACAACGAACCCGACGCCGTCCGTGTCGGTTCCGTCGCGCTCGTGATACGCCAGCGCCGTAGCGAAGGACGTCCACGTCTTGGGGTCGGTCGAAGAGGCGTTCCGCCCGGTCGTGGCGTCGACCGGTACCTTCGTCCACTCGTCGCGAGAGCCGTCGAACTGGTAGCGCCAGGTAACCCATTGGCAGCGGTCTGCGAGTGTTTCGGGAACAAGATCTGGGTTGATCTGAAGAGCGTCAGGGCGTGGCGGTTTCTCGTTAGACATACTTCCCACCCCATTCTCGGATCCGCTCGTCGCAGTTGATACAGACGAAGTCGACAGTCTGTTCGGTCGACTGCATTAGAGTCGAACGATCGCAGGAGGGACAACAGTAATTGCCTTGGATGGCGTAATTAATCACGACGACCACCACCCCGCGTGCGTCGTCGTGCCATACAGTTTTCTGGACGGGCACCCCAGGCCCGTCATCGTTTCGCACATGCGTTAGGCCTCCACAATTTCCATGAGTTTGTCGAGCCGATTCCGTTGCTTGGCAAGCTGCACGACCGCGAGCGAGCGTTCGAGGTCGCCGTTACCGTGTCGAGCGACGAGTTTCAGCTCCTCGGTGGTTGGCTCTTCAGTCATCCCGACCTCCTGCGTCGTCAACGGGGCGCACGTCGATCTCGACGAGATCCCCATCTTTAACGCCGAGTGCTTGGCGGATTTGGGCCGGGACTGTGACCTTCCCGTTATTGATTATCTGGGCCGTCGTTCGCATGGGTACACCTCGGTGCTGGAAGTTACATTTTAATACTCAGGGAACGCAAATTCCCTCGACTACATATAAATGCCAGAAAAGTGCCACCGACTACTCGACTCGGAAAAGACGTATCTTGAGACAGGGACGGCGCCAGGTTCGTACCGCCCGCACGAAATGGAACGCCGCGTCTCCGAGAAGGTAGAGCTTCTTCCGCTTAGATTTGAACATCTCTGTGAGGATGTCGAACTACTCGAACGGCGGTTCCAGGAGGAACCCAATCTCCTCGATACCGAGATAGGGTTCCACGCTTGGCTTGAGTTCCTAGGCCTGGAGGAAAGTGCCACGCGGCAAGAGGTCAATGAGGCACTGACTTTCGAAAACGGCGAGCGAGGTTCCGCCCTTGCAGATTTCGGTAGTGAGCTGGGGAAGACTGTTGATAGCCTGATGCGCTGGCCCAAGTTCGACGACGTGACGAATGAAGATATTGTAGCCGAGCTGGTGTGGGGATTCCTGCGCGGACTTCAGTTCGATCGGCGCTTGGCTGGGAATCTCACCGAAGAGAAAGTCCAGAATGATGTCGGCGAAATCCTCAGCCGAGTGGAAGAGCGGGGCGATGGCTTCGCCGAGCGCTGTAGTAGTAGGGGTCAGCCGACAGAGTGGGACATACGCTGGAAAGTCCGGAATTACAAGATTGACGAGATGGCAACCCACGTACAGGACCTACTCACGGGAGATCGAATACCCAACTGTGAGTTAGCCACCGAAATTGCGGAGCGGACCGAGGAGACTGAAAACGAGGCGAACGGTTTCAGCCGTGAGGTTGTCGAACATATTATGGTTAGCGCCCTCGGCGAGGATCATACGATTGAATCTCGGGAACTGCACGGGTCGTTTTGGGAGCGGTACGGGCCGGCAGAAGAATTCGTCACCGAGAAATTCGTGACCAAATCTAAGGTACACTCCGTTATCGAAGAGAGGCGACTTGACGAGAAATATGAGTTAGAGCGCGAGCTTGAACGAGAGGCCGAAGCGCTGGCCGACAAAGGTCGGATGGGAGTCTCGGCAGATGATGTCCTCCCCATGATCGTGGAAGACGGATCGCTATCCTCCAGAAAAATCGCGGCCCAAGTCGACGATTCACGGGACTACACCGCGTCGGTAACCCGTTTAGCGAAGGACTTGGCAGGCGATGAGACCGGCTCTACACAGGACGCTGTGGAGATATGGACGGACCGACCTCTCCTCACAGGTGACCGGGAAGGTTGGGAGGCAACAGAATATGGCAAGGCGGCGGCCTACGCTCTCAAGAAACATATTGCCCAAAAAGAAAGTCATCCAATCTTAACCCCCCTGGAGGTACAACCGTTCCCACAGGATCTATTGAGTAGAGCGCTCTCGGAAGTAACTGGTTCCCAGGATCGCTAATACGGCGGCGTTACTCCAACTGCTCGACGAACGCCGCGATCTCGTCCTTATCATCGCGAATGGCCTTGACCAGCTGCATGGCAAGTGCAGCGTCGGTGTCCGATGCGACGTCCGTGACTTTAGTTTCGGCTCGTTCAAGCTCCTCGGCAGCGTCAATGTCGAGTGCGAATCCACATCGCATACAGAACGCCGCGTCGTGTTCGTTGAGCTCCTCACATCGAGGACACTCAACGATATCCGGCTCTTGCTCGTCTACGTCTGGTTCGTACAACCCGTGCATCTGATCGTAGGCGTTGTCAATATCACGACCGCTAAGATGCACGTACTTCGCAGGCACGTCAGACCCTTGCACCCACCCGAACCATTCACACAGTTGTGCTTCGGTCATTTCGGTGGCAAGGTATGACGCTCGGGAGTGTCGGTAGTGGTGCGGATTCGAGGGCTTGTCGATTCCAGCCCGTTCCATCGTTGCCCCGAGGATCTTCTCGCGAAGGTAGCGGTAACCGAGTTTCATATCTGACGTTAGGGTTGTGTCGGAATCGAATTGACTGAGCCATTTCTGAGCCGTCGAAACGTTGACGCTCACTATGTCCGCAAGTTCCTCAGCCGAGTGCTCAACCAAATCTGTGCCTGTTTCAATCCCTGCACTATTCAGTTGGTCCGCTCGGGACGGACCGATCCCGTGCACGTCGCGTATGTCGTCAATGTTGTGCGGGTTCAGATGTTTGGTTGGCCCACCTTGCTGGATTTTGCACCACAACGGAGCGTCTTTCTCGGGATTTGGGTGCTTGTTGAGCCAATTGTTCAGGTGTGGGACAGACTCGACAAGCGGAAGCCGGCGGGCACCGGTCTTCCCGTCGATCACGACCTTTTTACCGTGTTTCCGGTCTTCAATGTCCCCAACTGTCAGATCGATCAGCTCCCCGATCCGGGCACCCGTCTCATACAGTAACCAAATAAACGCTTTGTCGCGGGGATTTTTCGCGGCGTTGGCTTGGGATTCTATTTCTTCTTTGGTGAGCAGGTCCTTCGGAAGCGTATCACCGTTGCTGTTACCGTTACTCAGTTTGATCCACTTCACTTCTTCCGGCGATTCGTCCCGATCGGCGTCCTTCAACCAGCTCCAAAACGCCTTGATAACGGACTTGTAGGTGTCGATCGTTTCGTTCGTGTAATCCTGTTGGTGCACCCACGTAACCAGCCCCTTCACGTCCCGCTTTTCCATTTCATCAAAGGGCTTTTCGGCTTGCTCAGCGACCATTTTTAGACGCTGCGTGTTCCGTAATAGCGTTGCTTCGCTCAGCCCGTCGAGCACCCGGTCCTGCTTGTAGTTGAGTATCAGGTCTTTGTTCCGGTCCAGTATCTCATTGGAGCCTTCGATGTTTTCGCTTGTTCGGTTGAGCTCACGCCCAAAGTCGGCGATTGGCATACTCTAGCATGGGTCGGTCAGATCATAAAGGTTTTGAACCCTTACTCAGTAAGCCCTCCTCCGGCTTGGACCTAAAAGGCGAAAGCCGCCGGCTTCAGGGCAGTATACTGTAGTTTTCTCAATTCGGCATTCCCCTACTCGTGAGCGGCCGCTCCGAGGTGGTTCGGCGTGAGCCTCCCGGCCGACGCCCGGCCGTGTCATAGTCCCGGCGTTCTCGACCCTGCCGTCCGCCGGCCGTGGGGCGACGACCCGCGGGCCGACGACAAAGACGACCTCGCCGCGTATGTCGTCGAGAACGCCTATGGCGTCCCTGTCGTCCGGGCGGCCCGTGCCGTCCTCGGCGCCGACACCGAGGCCGGAGACGCCGACCACCGCCTCGCACTTCGGTTCTATACCGAGGACTACGCTCACCTATTCAAAACCACCCGACGGGACGGTCTTATGTGGGTCGAACCGCGCCCGGCGGCGTCCCACTTGAAGGTAAGCCCGCGTACCTCTCGAAAGACCGATCCCGACACCGCGAACCACCCGACTGGAAAGGGGTTCCTCTCGGGGAACGCGCCGACGGGAACGGCGGCCGACGAGTGTCGGGCGGTCCTCCGGAACCGATCCCAAATCACGCCGGGCGCCGACGGGGTCAGAGCGAAGATCGGCCACGCCTTCGCCGCGCACCGACAGGGGAAGGACGCGGCGGGGTGGCGGGGGAGTCGGTTCACGTCGACGGAACGCGCCTCGGCTCGGCAGGCGGCGTATCTCGGCGCGCTCGACGCGGCGTGTGACCCGACGGTCGTCTCGGGGGACGTGGCGACACACGCGACGCTCACACCGGATCGGCCGGGGTCGGAGGGCGACCTCGTCGACGTGGCGGCGAGCATGAACGACGACGTTGACGACCTCCGGCGGTGGCTCGCGTATCACACACCGGGCGACGGACCGGCGGACGCCGTCGTTCTCCGCGAGACGACCAACGCGGGCCGTCTCCACCTCCATGTTCTCGTGTTCGGTGTCGCGCCTCAACACCTCCGCGACGAGGGTCTCGGGGACTACTGGAAGGTCACGAAGAACCACGGCAACGTGCGGTGTCGCCGTCTCGTCCGCCGTCGGACCCGCGACGGCCGGCGGTGGCTTGCCATGGACGAGGGCGCGCGGGTCTCGTCGGGGACGCCGATCCGCGCGTATCTCGGGGGTGCCCTCGCGGATCGGCGGCGGGTGGCCGACCTCGACGCCGAGGCGTTACACGAGGTAGCGACGGGACGCCCTCGCGGCGGTCTCGACCGTTGGGGTCTCGTACAGGCGGCGATCCTGTGGGCGACGGGGGTTGAGGCGTTCTCGGCGTCGGAGTCACTCACGGGGCCGTCTCGACGGTCCGAGGACTCGGCGGACGCCGTCGACACGACCGAACCGTCCGGAACGCCACGCGCGCGAGCGTTCGCCCCGACCTCGCCACCGGGATTGAACCCTCGACGCGCCCCGCTTGGGGGGCCTCCGAGCCTCAATATGGCGCACGGTAACGCGCTCGTGAGACACGATCGACCCCCACCTATCTACCGGTGACTGTCTCCAAGCCCACCTGATTATTACCGCTCGGAAAGCACAGCGAAATAACATGGTCGACGAGACAGAGATTACGGAGGAATCCGAAGCGAAAGAGGAGGACGATCAGGGGGAGGCCGAGAGGGGACTCCTTCCCGATCCGGAGGAGGTAGAGGAGCGTAGTTTCAGAAAGTTAGTCCGACAGCTCGACGCCGAAGACGTGAGAGAAGAGTACGAGGGGAAAGAGGAGGCCGTAAAGGACGCCGAGGACCACTTAGTCGAACAGTTTCGATCTACGTTCCGGTTCTACGTCCTCAAGAGGATTATCCCGATAATGGTGGGTGCCGTCGCTCTCGGGGTACTCGTTAATCGATTCGTTCAGCCCGTTCCGCTACAAGCGTATGGGATCGTTGCTAATGTGGTTGCTTCGACCATCCTTGCGTTAAATACCTTCCAAGGTCGGTATATGATAGCACGTGCGTCTCTACCTCAAGAGAATCAAACGACCCTTCGGAAGGCCTACGCACGGCAGACCGCGGTAACAACATCTGGATTAGCCGCATTTGGAGTTGGGTTCGGAATACAACTAATCGGGGTCCTGTGGTAGTTAGTGAGCGTATCGAATCGCGGTGACTCTCGGCTTCATTATATTGGAACGGCAATCAACAGATACAGAGATAACGTATGTCGGCACTCGACGCACGCGATCCGACCGCCGACGTACAGACGACGCGACCCGACGCGGGGCAGCGCGAGATCGACACCGAAACCGGAAAAACAGCGGCATGACCGACTACAAGACCGACGACGGCGAGCGGCTTGCCGGGTCAGTCGTGTTCTCGAAGCTCTGTTCGAAGCCGTGGACGGTTGTGAGTGCCGACAACGACGGCGACACGACCGTCGTCAAGGATCCGGGGACAACCTAAGTACCCTAAGATTCCGGGAACGGACGAAGTAACCACCGGCTCGCGGCCGTTCGTGGGAGCGATATCATGAGTCCCGTTATAGGTTTACTTGGCGCTCCAACGCACATCGATCTCACCATCGAGGTCCTCCGCAACGAACCAACTATCCTGCCAGAGGAAGTCAGTATCGGCTTCCGTTAGCCCAGCACCCACTTCGAACAGAATATACCCATCGCGTCGGACACCCGATTGGACTTCCTCATTAGCTTCGTATGGTTTTTTGTCAATTTCGTTGAATAACCCGTAATTGAACGTCTGGTCGACCTGTTGATCCTCATAGAGTACGTAGAGTCCCGGATCTGTTTCGGAAAGGATCGGAGCTTGGCCGTCACTGTCGTTGAACGACTCGACCTCAACGAGTGCAAACGCGTCACGTTCCTCAGGGGGGTGGTCGTCCGTGCCCCCTTCTATCTCGACACCGTGAACGGTCGTCTCAACGCCGTTGGAAAGCTTGGCGGTTTCTCCGTATGTCAACTGTACCTGTCCGTCGACCTCGTCGACAAATTCCGCGTCCGCACCTTCATCAGACGTTTGCGTTTCTTCTGTGGAAGTGTCCTCTTCGCCCTGATTCTCGGTGGGATCATCCTCTTCGGTGGGAGTGTCCTCTTCGCCCTGATTCTCGTCAGGGTCGTTCTCTTCAGTATCAGCACAACCTGCAAGTGGGATGGTTAGTGACGCCGAGGCGATACCAATCAGTAAACTACGTCGTTCCATTCTCACAACACGAATCTATTAGAATATTATTATGAGCATGATATTATAGGATTCAAAATGTATGTTGGGCTTATCGACACTCAACTGCGTACCTGATCAGGAGTTACTCGGCGATACACATTTGATCGAGGAGACATTTCGTCGTAGGCGTTATCGATCTCCCGGCCCGAAAGGTAGACGCACAGCGTAGGTCGAAATCTCCGGACCATACACGGTTCGTAACGCGTTGCGTTATCAGCACTACGGAAATATCGATACGTAACGCGAAACGTTATAATTAATGACAAGTAGGTGGCCCCCGTAGGTGGCAATAGAGATACCACTCGACAAAATTAAATTGAGTACGGGGACGTGACCGCGCCCCCGTCGAGAACGACGCACAGAGCCGTTCGGACTTGGAAGGGTCCGTGCAAGGGTACGCGACGGGAGGTCAAAATCCCGTCGGCCTGCCTCGGCGTGTGTGTCGGTCTCCGATCTCGACACCGACCATGGCCGACACACGGCGACCGAATCCGACGGACACCGATCCCGCGAGGGGTCCCTCTGTCGCGGCAGGCGACGCCGTCAATCGGAGCCTATTCGTCTCTCGGGTCGTCGCCCTGCCACACAGCCGGGTCGTCAAAGATCTCCGGTTCGGCCTGTTTCATGCCCTGCTTGAACTGTTCAAGAGCCATCTCGACGGCCTCCGGAGTGAAGCCTTTGGTGTCGATCGTCCCGAAACTGGCCCCCTTCGCACCGGCCTCGTAGGCGTCGAGGGGGTCGAACGGCAGGCGACAGTTCGCACACCGACCTTTGTGCCGGGGCGTCTTTTCTCCACACCGGACGCACTTGATAGGCCTCGTGTCGTCGGCGGGATCGGCATCCTGTTCGACCCCATGCAGGCCGAGATACTGTTCGTCGGCATCACTCCCGAACCGGGCGATATATCGGGCGACGGCCTCGCTCCCTCGGCGGCGACCCTGTCGGTCCTCAATCTTCGACGCTTGATACCCGAGTTGGGAGAGGTAGTAGGCGTTCGACTTTCGGAAGTTCGTGGGTGTTACCGGCTTCGAGACGCCGGCTCGCTCTGCGGCCCGCTTGAAATACTTGAGGAACGTTTGGTAGGACGCACGCTCGGGGGCCGAGAGTTTCGACCACAGGGGAGCGTCGTAGTCGTTCGGCGCGGGGTGTTCGCGTTCGAGCCAGTCGGGAAGGAGAGCCACCGCGTCCCCAATACACAGCACGTCACGGGTGCCGGTTTTCCCGTTCTCGACGTGGATACGGATCCCGTTTTCGTCGTCTATCACGTCCCCAACGGTGAGGTCGTACAATTCCTGTCCCCGGAGGCCGGCTTCATACTGCGTGGCAAACAGGGCCTTCTCGCGGGAGTTGCGAGCGCCCTGTTCAATCATAGGGAGTATATCGTTCTCGTAGTCGAGCATTTCGGCCCGGCTCGGGGTCGGATCGTAGTTCGACGGCAGACCCGTATCAATCCACGCGAGGGAGTCGGGCGGCCCGTCCTCACCCGGATCGCGCTTCAAGACGCGGGTACCGAACATCCGCAGGGCGACCCGGTAGTCACGCCGCGTCTCGACGCTCTCGTAGGAGTTCGCGTAGGCAACGAGGGCCTCGGCGGCCTCGCGGTCGTCGAGTGCCTCGGTGAGGCCGCCAACTTTCTCACCCATAATCGTACAATGGCGGAGGAGTTTCACACGTCGGGCTTCGCCGTATTCGGAGTCGAGCAGGGAGAGTTGCCGATCGAAGTCAAGCAGACTCTCGCGATCGTCGTCGGTGAGGTCGTCGCTCTCGCGGATTCGCTCGCGGAGCCGATCGAGGTCTCCCGCATAGTCGGATACCATAGGTCCTACAGGCGGTCACAGGCTTTAGCCTTCGCGGCTATAGCCCCTTCTCGGCTCTTCTGTTGCCACGACTCTTTCGCGGGTCAGACGCAGTTTTCGATGAGCCTTGAGCGGGTTCCGAGCCGGTCGTGAGGCGATCGGGACGGCGCGAACGGCCCGCGACTCAGATCCGTCGCTCGGCGATCCGCGCCGTCACGACGCCCGCGGCGACCAGCAGGACGCCGACGAGACCGTTCAAGAGGAGGCCCAGTGATTCGCCGGCCGCCGCGTTCACCGCTCCGATGTACAGGAAGAACGCGGCCACTGCGGCGTGAAGAGCGAAGACGCCGGTCGGCGCGTTCGCCCCGAAGGTGAAGCCGATCTCCATACGCGTTTTACGCCGATTCGGTTAAAAAAGGGACCGGGTCAGTGCCCGTTTTTCGCGCCGTGCAGTCCACGTTCAATGTGATCGTTCGTCATCAGGCTCGCGCACTGACTTGTGTAGTATATAAATAATAATAGGACCGCCGTTATCATTACCGGTGCCATGTCGTTCGATATGCGACCGCAAACACAA
>JAWOEO010000016.1:0-4237 GCA_046482755.1 Halohasta sp.
CGCGGCGGGAAGGCCCTCTATATCGTTCCGCTGCGGGCACTCGCCAGCGAGAAGAAGACGGAGTTCGAGCGGTGGGAAGAGTACGGCATCTCGGTCGGCGTCTCCACTGGAAACTACGACTCCAGCGAGGAGTGGCTGGCGAGTCGGGACATCATCGTGGCGACGAGCGAGAAAGTCGACTCACTAGTCCGGAACAACGCGGGCTGGATCGACCAACTCTCCTGCGTCGTGGCCGACGAGGTGCATCTCGTCGACGACCGCAATCGCGGCCCCACACTCGAGGTCACGCTCGCCAAACTCCGGCGCATTAATCCGGGGTTGCAGGTCGTGGCGCTCTCGGCGACGGTCGGCAACGCCAACGAGGTTGCCGACTGGCTCGATGCCGAACTCGTCCATTCGGAGTGGCGACCGATCGACCTCCGGATGGGGGTGCATTTCGGCAACGCGATCAACTTCGACGACGGCAGCCAGCGGGAGGTCCCCGTCGAAGGGAGCCAGCGACAGACCGAGGCGCTGGTCGACGACACCCTCGAGGAGGGCGGCTCGACGCTCGTGTTCGTCAACTCCCGGCGGAACGCCGAGTCGGCCGCCAAGCGACAGGGCGGCGTGGTCGGGCGTCGACTCGACAGCAACGAGAAGGCGGAACTGCGGGAGCTCGCCGAGGAGATCCGTAGCGTCTCCGACACCGAGACGAGCGACGATCTGGCCGACTGCGTCGAAAACGGCGCGGCGTTCCATCATGCGGGGTTGGCCAGCGAGCACCGAAGCCTCGTCGAGGACGCGTTTCGGGACCGCCTGCTGAAGGTGATCTGTGCGACGCCGACGCTGGCGGCGGGGGTCAACACGCCTAGCAGGCGGGTGATCGTTCGGGACTGGCGGCGCTACGACGGCGAGTTCGGCGGTATGAAACCCCTTGACGTGCTGGAAATCCATCAGATGTGCGGGCGGGCGGGCAGGCCGGGGCTTGACCCCTACGGCGAGGCCGTCTTGCTCTCGAAGGATGCCGACACGATGGACGAACTCTTCGAGCGCTACATCTGGGCCGACCCCGAGCCGGTCCGGTCGAAGTTGGCCGCCGAGCCCGCCCTCCGGACCCACCTGCTGGCGACGATTTCGTCGGGCTTTGCCAACAGTCGCGAGGGGCTGCTGGAGTTCCTGGAGGCGACGCTGTACGCCACCCAGACCGGCGACGACGGCCGGTTGGAGAGCGTGACCGACTCCGTGCTCGCGTATCTGGAGGCCAACGAGTTCATCGAGCGCGAGGACGGCACGATTCGGGCGACAAACATCGGCCATACGGTCTCGCGGCTGTATCTCGATCCGATGAGCGCCGCCGAGATCGTCGACGGGCTGGAGTACGCCGAAGAAAATCGTGGCGAGGCGTCGGCGTCGACCGGCCGGAGCGGCCGCGAGCGACCCGCAGCCGACGACGCGGCGGCCGCACCCGACGGCTTCGTCTCGGCGAGCGACCTGCGGGGTGGAGACGAAACGGAGGGCGATGGTGGGTCGACTGACGACGTCAGCGATCAAGAGCCAGCGCGACCGAGCCCACTGGGACTCTACCACCTCGTGAGCCGGACGCCGGATATGTACGAGCTCTACCTGAAATCCGGTGATCGAGAAACCTACACCGAGCTCTGCTACGAGCACGAATCGGAGTTTTTGGGCCGTGTGCCGTCGGAGTACGAGGACGTGGCGTTCGAAGATTGGCTGGCGGCACTCAAAACGGCCAAGCTGCTTGAGGACTGGGCGGGCGAGGTCGACGAGGACCGAATCACCGAGCGCTACGGCGTTGGGCCGGGCGACATCCGCGGGAAGGTCGAGACCGCCGAGTGGCTGCTGGGGGCGGCCGAGCAGTTGGCCGGGACCCTGGAACTGTCCTCGCGGGTCGCCGTCCGCGAGGCGAAAAAGCGAATCGAGTACGGGGTTCGTGAGGAGCTGATCGATCTGGCAGGTGTGCGGAACGTCGGCCGCAAGCGCGCCCGGCGGCTGTTCGAGGCCGGCATCGAGAGCCGGGCAGACCTCCGGGAAGCCGATAAAGGGGTCGTGTTGGGGGCGCTGCGGGGTCGACAGAAGACCGCCGAGACGATCCTCGAAAACGTCGGCCGGGAGGACCCCTCGCTGGAGAACGTGGAAGCGGTCGAAACCGAGACGGCCGCGGTGGCACGCGGCGGTGGAGAGGCAGAATCGGATGACGGGACCGACGGTGACCAGTCGAGTTTGGGTGATTTCTGATGGAGGATACATAAATGAAGCTCGTCGACGGGCGCGCCGAGATCGACGATCTGGACGCGTTTCTCAGTGAGATCGGACAGATTAGCGAGGAGACCGGGTCGACGGTCCAACTGTTCGACGCCGACTACGTCGCCGGGAAGCAGCACCTCCGACGGGCAGTCGAGTTGGCAGGCCGAGCGGTCGACCGCGGGTCGACAATCGCCCGCGAGCCGGCGGTCGAACTCCTGCTGTACGCAGCGGGTCGACGGCAGATCAATCGGGCACTCGAAACCGGGGTCGGCGAGGGGTCGATGGCGGTCGTCGGGGTCGTGGATGGCGGCGACGAAGCGGCGACGACCGGGGCCGTCGAAGAGTTACTTGCGTCGACGGAGTCGGTCGAATGGGGCGACAGAGAGACGCTAACCGAGTTCTTCGATATCGGTGACGAGGAGTTAGCCGTCGTCGACGGTGATCTCGAAGCGATCGTCCTCGAACGCGTCGCACTGCTGGCGGTCGAACAGTAGCGGTTGCAGCCGCGATCTGAACCCCTCTATTTCGATTGGAGAGCTATCAAAACTAGTGAATTCGGGCGTGAAAAGTCATAGTTCCACCAGGATTCGAACCTGGGTCGTTGCCCCCAGAAGGCAACAGGATTGGCCACTACCCCATGGAACTGTGCGCACCCGAAAGAAGCGGGTGAGTTTACAAAACCGTGTCGGTTCGGGAGTCGACTGTGTCGACGACCCACGGGTCGAGGCCACAGGCGGGAGCCGAATCATCATCTATTAGGTCGCCAGCAGTGGACGAGCAGATATGTACATCGGACGTTTCATCGTCGTCGGACCCGGACTCGGAGCCTACCGCGTCTCCTCGCGGTCGTTCCCGAATCGGCAGATCACCGACCGTGAGGGCCTGCTGACCGTCGGCCCAACCGACGACGCTCCCGAGACGGACAACCCCTACGTCGCCTACAACTGCGTGCGAACGGTCGACGGCCCTGCCACCGACGGCGAGGTCGCGGTCGTCGGCAACGGCTCCCACGTCGACCCCATCGCGGAGAAACTCGAACTGGGCTACCCACCGCGGGACGCGCTGGCGGCGAGCCTGCTCGCACTCGATTACGAGAAGGACGACTACAACACCCCCCGAATCGCTGGCGTCGTCGCCGCTGAGGAGGCCTACATCGGCACCGTGCGCCACGACGCGCTACTGGTCAAAGCAGTCGACGAGCCGACGCTCGTGGCGACCTACGAGGAGAACAGCCCGACGAGCTACGAGTTCGACGCCGCTGACGCGGCCGGGGCCGCAGAGGCGGTCTACGAAGCCGACTACGAACACGCGGTCTGTGCGGCCGGCGTCGAGGTCGACGCCGACAGTGTGACGTACGCTATCGAAAACGGCGAGTAATCGGCGGTAGTCGGTGCATACCCCCTGTTAGTCGTTGTATAATTCCTCGTCGACGAATTCGTCGACGACCGCTTGGCCGACCCGAACCGCGTTCTCGATGCCGAGATCGAAGACGTCAGCCGCGATGCTTTCGGTCGGATCGCCACCGGGTGGCTCGCGGTCGAAGTTGGCTGCGGCGCGGATCGAAACGTACTGGTCGAGCAGGTCGAACCGTTCCAGTGCAGTGGCCGTGCCGGCGTCCTCCATCTCCGTCGTGGCGAAGCCGTCGACGCCGTAGGACGCACAGAGGGCGTCGACCTGTTTTGCGGTCGTCTCGCCGTGATAAACCTCGTCGCCGCAGACGGTCGGGCCGACGTCGACCGTGGGGCTGCGGCTGTCGTCGTACCGCCGGCGGATCTCGGCAGCGCGGTCGCTGTCGGCCAGCGACGCCTCGCGGGCGGCCGCCGCCGCGCGGTCGACGAGGTCTTCGTCGAGCTGCCAGACGTAGTCGTCGGCGAGCCACTGCATCCGACTCGTCGTCTCGCCGATCCGGAGTTTGACGTCCCAGTCGACTACCCGATCGGCGACGAAGACCGAGCCGAGGGTGCCCGCGGCGGGCGGACAGCCGGCGATGCCG
>JAWOEO010000078.1:0-2898 GCA_046482755.1 Halohasta sp.
AGCCGAGATCCAGCAGTTCCTCCAGCTCCGACTCGGATTCGTGGACCTGATCGAGCCCGGTGATCCCGATCTCCGCGGCACCGTCGTCGACGTATTCGGGGATGTCGGCGGCCCGGGCGAAGAGGATGCTCACCTCGGGGTCGACCGTGTCGGCGTACAGCTTGCGGTCGGCTCCGTTCTCGATGTGGAGGCCCGCCCGTTCGAGAAGCTCCACCGTCGGCTCGTGCAGTCGACCCTTGTTAGGAACGGCAATGCGCATACCCTCCTTCTTTGTCGAGGAGGCAACTGTCTTTCCCTCCGAGAGCGGAACCGATTTGATCCTCTCACCGCCAACGAGAGATATGACCGGACCCGCGCCCGTATCCACGATCCTTCAGCTGTCGGTCGACCCGGCGTGGTTCGTCGCGGTCGCCATGATCGTCTTCGCTCTCGGAGCAATCGCCGCCCCGGTTGTCGCGCTGTCGCTCCGGTCGACCCGCCGGCCGACACCCGACGAGCGCGACCGACTCGACCGGCTCGGCGTCGACTACCCTCCCGACCGGATGCAGGTCGCCGAAACCGATCCCGACCGGATCGAAGTGTCGCTCCGGGGGCCGCCCGGTAGGCGGTCCCTACTGCTGTCGACGGCCGTCTTCGAGGACCTCGATGGGGAGACGGCCGGCCCACTGCTTGCGGCCGAACTGGCTCGTGGCCGGTACCTGTATCTCGAATACCGGGCGGTGGCTGCCGCGACCGTGATCGGGGTTGCGACCGGGATGTTCGGCGGCTTGGTGACGTTCTCTGATGGGCTGTTTCTGCTCGCGGTCGCCGCGTTCTGGCTGTTTTGGATGGGTCGACGGCTCCAGTTCGCGGCCGACCGGGCGGCCGCCCGGCAGGTCGGCGGCGAGCGGCTCGCAGCGGCCTTCGAGACGGCTGCCGACAGCCGGGGTGTTGAGCCCGAGCAAGCGAGTTGGCGGACGTGGTTCGAGGTCCAGCCGCCCTTGGGCCAGCGGATCGACCGGCTCCGGGATCGATCCTGATTTCTTAAGGGACCGCCGTCCGAACCCCCTGCATGGACGACGTATACGCTATCGAGGGCGGCCACGTACTCACGCCCGACTTCGAGGTCAGCGAGGCCGACGTGCTGGTCGACCGCGAGGCCGGCGAAGTCTTGGAGGTCGGTGACGTGACTGCCGAGGAGACGCTGGACGCAACTGGCTGTTTAGTTATGCCGGGGCTAACGAACGCTCACACCCACGTGGCGATGACGCTGCTCCGGGGTCACGCCGACGACAAACCCCTTGATTCTTGGCTCCAAGAGGATATCTGGCCGGTCGAGGCCGAACTCACGCCCGAGGACATCCGAGTCGGTACCGAACTCGGCCTCGTCGAGTTCATCAAAAACGGGATCACCGGCTTCGCTGACAGCTACTTCGAGGTCCCTGAGATCGCCGCCGCGACCGAACAGTCGGGGCTCCGTGCCAATCTCTGTCACGCCTTCATTACCATCGGCAAGGACGACGAGGCCTCGCGTGCCGACGCCCAGGAGGGGCTGGACATCGCCCGCGAGTTCGATGGTGCGGCGGATGGCCGAATCACCACCGCGCTGATGCCCCACTCACTGACGACCGTCGAAACCGAATACTTGGAGGAGTTCGTCCCGCAGGCCCGCGATGCCGGGGTGCCGCTGCACTTCCACGCCAACGAGACCGAAAACGAGGTCGACCCGATCGTCGACGACCACGGCGTTCGGCCGCTCGAATACGCCGACGAGCTGGGGATGCTCACGGATGAGGACTTTCTGGCCCACTGTGTCCACGTCGACGAGACCGAAATCGAACTCCTCGCGGAGACGGGCGCGAGCGTGATCCACTGTCCGGCCTCGAACATGAAACTCGCAAGCGGCATCGCCCCGATTCAGGAGCTGCTCGATGCGGGGGTCAACGTCGGCCTCGGCACCGACGGCGCAGCCTCGAACAACGATCTCGACCTGTTCGACGAGATCCGCGATGCGGCGATGATCGGGAAGCTCGCACGGGGCGACGCCCGCGACGTGGCTGCGGAGTCGGCGGTCCGAATGGCGACCGAGGGCAGCGCCGAGGCGATCGGGCTGCCGGTCGGCCGAATCGAGGCCGGTGGAACCGCCGACATCGCGGTGGTCGACTTCGACGCCCCACACCTCACGCCGGTCCACGACTATGTGAGCCATCTCGCGTATGCGGTGCGCGGCTCCGACGTGCGGCACACGATCTGTGACGGCGAGGTGCTGATGGAAGACCGCGAGGTCCAGACGCTCGATGAAGCGGCGATCAAACAGCGTGCTTCGGAGGCGGCTGCCGCGCTGGTCGACCGCGCCAAGTAGACCGATCCGCTCCCGGGGTTGTACAGCCGGCGCGTGCCTCCTGTCAGCCACCTTGATTTAAAAGTATACCCCATATACTCACCTGTATGGAGCGCTCGACCAAGGCACTGCTTACCGCGGTCCTCGCGCTACTGGGAGCAGGTGGGCTCCTCGCATTAACCGTCTACCCCTTCCAGTACAGCCTCGGCGAGAGCCTTGTCGTAATCGGGGCCCTCGTCGGAGCGCTGCTGTTTCAGACGGTCTTAGACGACACCGCCGTCTGACCCGCTTCGGTACCGTTTTCACCGTCTGCGGTGAACTCAATCCATGAGCGAATCAGCCTACCCGTCGGTCGCTGCGCACCTCGATGATGTCGAGGCCGCCGAGACCGAGGGTCGACGCAAGATGGAGTGGGCGCTACAGCATATGCCGATCCTGCAGTCGCTTCGCGAGGAGTTCGAGACCGACAAACCGCTTGCAGGCGAGACGGTCGGGATGGCGATGCACGTCGAAGCCAAGACGGCCAATCTCGTCGAGCTCCTCGCGCTCGGCGGCGCGGAGGTCGCCATTACCGGCTG
>JAWOEO010000154.1:0-10206 GCA_046482755.1 Halohasta sp.
CCGAGTACCTGCTGCTCGCCAACCGGATCGACCACGCAGTCACCCCCCGACGGGACGGAGGAGGCGGCGACCGACTCGACGGTGCCGACCGGACGGACACCAATGAGGGGGCTGACGACACCGACGAGTACGTCATGGCCGAGTGGGCCCTCACCAAGCAGCAACAACGCGAAGCCGAGCTTCGACGACACCGTGACTTCCTCCGCAACATCCAGACCGTCGCCACCATCGGCGGCTGGGAGGTCGACCTGCGGTCAGACACCCTGCGATGGACCGCCGAGATCTACCGTATCCACGGGTTGGACCCCGAGACGCCGGTCTCGGTCGAGGACGCCATTGGCTTTTACCATCCCGAGGACCGCGAGACGGTCCGAGAGGCCTATCGCCGCCTCACTGACGAGGGAGAGCCCTACGATCTGGAGTGTCGGATCGTCACCACGACCGACGAGGTCCGGTGGGTGCGAACGATGGGCACCCCGCGGCGCGAGGACGGCGAGATCGTCGGCATCCACGGTGCGTTCCAGGACATCACCGAGCGGAAACAGCGGGAATCGGAGTTGTTGCGCAAGAGCCGCGCACTCGAGGAAGCGCCGGTCGGGGTTGCGATCACCGATCCCACGCAGGTCGATAACCCGATGGTGTATGTGAACGCGAAGTTCGCCGAGATCACCGGCTACACGCGCGAGGAGACCCTCGGCCGGAACTGTCGGTTCCTGCAGGGAGCCGGCACCCAGCCGGAGACGGTGGCGGCGTTGCGCAGCCGGATCGCCGACGAGGACGACATCTCGATGGAGCTCCGGAACTACCGCAAGGACGGCACACCGTTCTGGAACCGCCTCGAAATCGCCCCCGTCTACGACGACGCCGGCGAGCTCGTCAACTACGTCGGGTTCCAACAGGACGTCACCGAACGCGTCGACCAGAAGCAGGCGCTCCAGAAGCGCGAGCGCGTCCTCGGCGAGCTTCACACCTCGACGCGGGCGTTCTACCCGCCGGAGTCGACGGCCGATATCGCCGCGTTCCTCGTCGAGTTCGTCGACCGGGCCTTCACGTTCAGCTATGTCAGCGTCACCCGGTTCGACGCGGACCGCGGCGAACTCATCCCGGCGGCCGTCGCGTCCGACTTCGGCGATGAGTCCACGCTCGGCGCGGTCGCGCCGGGACCGAACCCGGTCTGGCAGGCCTACCAGCAGGGCGAGGCGACCGTTTTCGACGGCGAGTACCTGCCGCAGGTCGAGCGGACCGTCGACGAGCCGATCCAGCAGGCACTCGTGGTGCCGATCGGCGACTTCGGAGTGATCGTCGCCTTCGATACGGAAGCCGACGAGATCGACCCGGTCGACGTGGAACTCATCGAGGTGGCGGCTGCCAACGCCAAAGCCGCCTTCCAACAGCTCCACAGCGACCGCAAGCGCAGCGAGATCACCAGCGAGCTGTCGAGCCACGAGTCGACCATCGAAGCGTTGACCGACAGCCTCGATGCGCTACAGGCGATCCACCGACAGGTCGCCGACAGTGACAGCGAGGCGGCTATCGAACGCGCCGTCTGTACGGGACTTCTCGGACTCGATGCCGTCGACTTCGCGTGGATCGGCCGGCAGAACGGTCGAAACGCCGACATCGAGCCGACCGAGTCGGCCGGCGACGGCGAGGAGTATCTCGATGCGGTCGCAGTCGGGGACGGGAGTCGACTGCCCGCCGGACGCGCTGCCAGCGAACGACGGCCGATCAGCGTTCCCGCCATCGCCTCGCGTGTCCTCGACGAGCCGTGGGCCAAGGCCGCGTTGTCGGTCGGCTACAGCGCAGCCCACAGCGTTCCGCTGGTCTACGATGACGTGCTATACGGCGTGTTGTCGGTCTACTCTCGAACCGAAAACGGCTTCGACGAACTGCACGCCGACCTCTTGGAGAACGTCGCCTCGCTGGCGGTAACCTACTCCAGGATCCTCGACCAGCGGTATGCGACAACGGAGGCAACATACGTCGAACGCGAGTTCAGCCTCGGCGGGTCGACCTACCCCCTCCAGCGACTGGCCGCGGCGACCGACAGCCGGATCCGGTTCGATACGGTCCTGGAAACGACCGACGACACGATGCGGATCCTCGTGACGGTCCTCGACGGCGACAGCGAGGCGGTCCGCCGCGAGGCAGCCGCCAGCGCGAGCGTTCTCGCCGCCGAACCGTTCGGCACGGCCGCCAAGGGGAAAGTGAGCCTGACGGTCAAAAAGCCGTTTCTCGCGTCGGTCGTCGCCAAACACGGCGGTCGACTCGTCGGGTCGGTCTCCGAGCCGTCGGGGACGACCGTCCGGGTTGCGGTGCCGGAGCAGGCGGCCAAACGGCCGCTGCTCGCGTCGCTGCTGTCGCGGTACCCGGAGATCGAACTGCTGGCCCAGCGACGGACGACCGAACCAGACGCGATCGAGGCGACGACGGCGGCCGAACTGCTGACCGACCGCCAGTACGAGATCCTCACCGCAGCCTACCACGGCGGCTACTACGAGACCCCCCGCGGGGTGACCGGGGAAGCACTCGCCGAGAGCTTCGGGATTTCGAGTCCGACCGTCTACAACCATCTGCAGGCCGCCCACCGGCGGCTCCTCGGGGCGGTCTTCGGTTCGGAGCCGACTATCATGCCTGATACCGACGGGCTAAATATCTAAGTTTGAGATTGTAGTCGACGCTAACTGATTATCATCCCGTTTGAACCGGGTTTGCGGTGATGTCTCTGGTATGGGACTTACAGAGACACTTGGCGTCGACAGGCTGAATCTCCGTCCGAAACTGATCGCGGCGTTTCTGATCGTGGCGCTGTTGGTGGCGACGACGGGTGCGCTAGGATATGTGAGTCTCGCGGAACTCGACCACGAGGCCCACGTCATCGGCACCGAGGGACAGAACATGGACCACGCCGCCGAAATGATCGTCGGCATCGAGAAACAGCAGATCGCGGTGCTCTCGGCGCAACTCGACGAGCCGGAGGCGCGTGAACAGTTCGACGAGGCAAACGAACACTTCGAGGCCGAAGCCGCAGCCATGGAGCCGAGCGGTGAGGCGGTCACCCAGCTCGACGCCTTGGAGTCGACACACGACGAGTACAACGAGCTCGGCGAGGAGTACTTCGAGGCGAAAGCCGCCGGCAACGAGGAGGCTGCGGCGGCGACGCTGAGTGAGATGGACGCGCTCCGAACCGAGATGGAAGACCAGGCCCACACGCTCGAAGAGACCGCACAGGCGAACATGGACGAACAGATCGCCCTCGCCGACGCGACGACACAGTCGACCCAGATGGAGCTGCTGGGACTCACTGTCATCGCGTTCATCTCGGCTATCGGGATCGGGGTCGTGCTCAACAGACACATCACCCCGCCGCTGAAACAGCTCTCTGAATCGGCCGAGGCGATCAGTGAGGGGCGGCTCGACACCGAAATCACCAGCCGAAAGATGGACGACGAACTCGGGCAGATGGTCGATGCCTTCGGCAGGATGCAGCGGAACCTCATGGGGGTCGTCGACGATCTCTCGGTCGTCAGCGGCAACCTGCAGGCCGGGAAACTCGACCAGGAGATCGATACCGACTACCCCGGCAGCTACGGCGATATCATGCGGCGACTCGACGGCGGCGTCGACGAACTCACCGGGAGCTTCGACGAGATCGAAGCCGCAAGCCACGCGCTGCGGGAGGGCGACCTCGACCGGACCGTCGAGGCCGACCGCCCCGGCCAGTACGGCAGCGTGCTCGAAGACTTCCAGCAGGGCACCGACCGCCTGTCGGCGAGTTTCGGACAGATCTCGGCGGCCAGCGACGGACTCAAACACGGCCGACTCGACCAGCAGGTCGACACCGACTTCCCTGGCGAGTACGGCCGCGTGCTCGACGACTTCAGCGAGGGCGTCGACCAACTGCGGGAGAGCATCGAGACGGTCCAGTCGATCGCCGACGATGTCGCCGACTCCAGCCAGCAGGTCGCCGCCAGCGCCGAGGAGATCGAGGCCGCCAGCGAAGACGTCGCCGAGTCGGTCGTCGAGATCTCACACGGGGCGGACAAACAGAGCGAAGACCTCCAGACGGTCGCTGGCGAGATGGCCGACATGTCCGCAACCGTCGAGGAGGTCGCCTCCTCGGCCGAGGAGGTTTCGGCGACCGCCAGTAGCGCCGTCGACCGCGGCCAGGAGGGCCGGGAGTACGCCGCCGAGGCGACCGCCGAGATCGAGGCGATCGAGGCCGAAGCCGAAGACGCCTCCCAACAGGTCGAGGCCCTCGACACCCAGATGGAGCAGATCGGCGAGATCGTCGAACTCATCTCGTCGATCGCCGAGCAGACGAACCTCTTGGCGCTCAACGCCTCCATCGAGGCCGCCCGCGCGGGCGAGGCCGGCGAGGGGTTCAACGTCGTCGCCACCGAGATCAAACAGCTCGCCGAGGAGGCTGGCGAGGCGACGACGAAAATCGAGGAGCGAATCGAGGCGGTCCAGCAGACGACCGGCGAGACGGTCGACGACATCCAGGAGATGAGCCAGCGGGTCGAGACCGGCGCGGAGACGATCGAAAACGCCGTCGAGATGTTCGACGAGATCGCCGCGGCGATCGAGGAAGCCGAGACCGGCATCACCGAGATCAGCCGGGCGACCGACGATCAGGCCGCCTCCTCGGAGGAGGTCGTCTCGATGGTCGACGAGGTCTCCAGCGTCAGCCAGCAGACCGCCGCCGAGGCGACGACCGTTTCGGCGGCCTCAGAAGAGCAGGCCTCGTCGCTGTCGGAGGTCACCATGACCATCGAGCGACTCAGTCAGACGGCCGACGTGCTCCACGACAGCGTCGACGACTTCGAGGTGGGCGGGACAACCCCCGCCAGCGAGTCAGCAATCGCGGCCGCCGAAGCCGTAGCGACTGGTGGCACGGATAGAACGTCATCGGCCCCGCAGCCATCCACCGAGGAGGCGGCGTCGACGGCCGCCGAACCCGCGGTAGACGGTGGTGGGTCGACGGCCCGCAGCGGCGGGTCGCCGGTCGACGCGGATCCCGCAGCCGACGGGGCGTTGCTCGCGGCCAGAGACGTCATGGAGACGGATACCGCGTCAGCGGCCGACTCCGTGCCGTGGTCGGATCTGGATGGCGGGAACGATACCGCAGCCCAGACCGACGGCGGCCGGGCCGACGACTCGAAGTCGGACTGACCGACGCGAGCCGTCGGCTCCTCGTGAGTCCCGGTGAGTAACCGAGTTGCGGTGGCCGAAACAACGGGCCGGAGGCACCCTCACCGTACTACGAATACGAGCCGCGACGGAGCCACGCGGCACCGGCCGCGACGACCAGACCGCAAGCCGGGGCGATCGTCACCACGACCGTCGACTCCGGTACGCCGACTGCACCTGCCAGCAACTCCAGCAGACTCGGCGGGCCGATGGCGAACAACGCGAGGTTGTTACCCCCGCCGAAGACGCCCATCACGACGACGATGTACGCCGAGATCGCCGCCGCCACCCGCCCGCGACGGCGTGTGGCGACCGCGACCGCGAGGACGAGGCCACTAAAGTAGGCGGCGACTAACAAGGGGTGGCCGTCCCAGAGCGCGGTGATCATCGGATTGAGTTCCCGGTAGCTGCCTGCCGTGAGGACGATCCACGTCGTCACCGCGTCGAGACAGACCCCCGCGAGCGCCACGCCCCGTATCCAGTCGACCGATCCCGTCGACGGTTGGCGTCCGAACGTCGTGTCGATATTGGCTTGGTCAGCCACAGTCCCGCCTTCGCCCAACGTCGGGTAACGCGTATTGGCCGTCCGGTCGACTGTTCGCTACGACAGACCGGGTGACCGACGGAACGACAGCAGGAACTATGTGGCCGTAGCCGATCTATTCGCGTATCTGAATGAGCGACGACGAAACGATCACTGTCGCGGACGTGAGCGCGGGGCCGGGCGGAGCCCCCGACACCGCTGCCGGCACGCCGGTCGACCTCCCCGTGGTCGACATCCTCACCGGCCGCGGCTTCGTCACCGGCAAAAGCGGCAGCGGCAAGTCGAATACGGTCTCGGTGATGCTCGAAAACCTCCTCGATAACAACTTCCCCGTGCTGGTCGTCGACAGCGACGGCGAGTACTACGGTCTCAAAGAGGAGTACGAAGTCCTCCATGTCGGCGCGGACGACGAATGCGACATCCAAGTAACGGCCGACCACGCCGAGAAGATCGCTTCCTTGGCACTGGAAGAGAACATCCCGATCATCCTCGACGTCTCGGGCTATCTCGACGACGACGATGCCGACGAGTTGGTCTTAGAGACGACGCGGCACCTCTTCGCCAAGGAGAAAAAACTCAAAAAGCCGTTCCTCGTCGTCATCGAGGAGTGCCACGAGTACATCCCCGAGCAAAGCGGGATGGGCGAAGCCGGGAAAATGCTGATCAAGATCGGCAAGCGGGGTCGGAAACACGGCCTCGGGATCGTCGGGATCAGCCAGCGGCCCGCCGACGTCAAAAAGGACTTCATCACCCAGTGTGATTGGCTGGTCTGGCACCGGCTGACGTGGCGGAACGACACCAAGGTCGTCGGCCGCATCCTCGGCTCGGAGTACGCCGAGGCGATCGAGGAGCTGGGCGACGGCGAGGGGTTTCTGGTGGCCGACTGGGCCAGCGACATCCAGCGGGTCCAGTTCCACCGCAAACGCACCTTCGACGCGGGGGCGACGCCGGGGCTCGAAGACTTCGAGCGGCCCGAACTCAAATCCGTCAGCGGTGATCTGGTCTCCGAACTCACCGAAATATCGGACGAAAAGGAGCGCCGGGAGAGCAAGATCGCCGACCTCCAGCAGGAACTCGACAAGAAGGAGGCGAAAATCGAGCAACTCGAACAGGAGCTCGAAGAGGCCCGCGATCTGAGCCGGATGGCCGATCAGTTCGCCCAAGCGCTGCTCCAGCGCTCGGAGGCCCCCCATCGAGTCGACCGTTCGCGGCCCGAACAGGCCGAGATGGACGACTCCCGAACCACTGAGCCGGCCGACGACCCGGCGGTCGACCCGCTGATCGCCGAAGCCGAACCCGACCGGCAGTCGACGGCGACCGACGCCGACGACCCGGCAGCAACGCCCGAGCAGTCGACCGACGAGGGCGGGGCGGCCGACGCCGTGGCGGAGTCGACGGCCAACGAGGCACGGGGGGACACGAAGATCCCGACCGATCCGGTGGAAGCGCTGGAGGCCGGCGTGTTCGACGAGCCTGCCGACGGTTCGGGGTTCGAGGATCCCGACGCCGAGGCGGCCTTCGACGGTACGGCCGGCGGCGCGCCGGTCGACCCCGCGCCGGTCGACCCGAGTCAGGTCAGCGGCCCCAGCGAGGCCGAACGCGCCGCCGAGGGCGGCTCGGAGTTCGGCACGGTCACCCGCAGAGAGATCGCCGAAGAGGCGATGCAGTTCGCCGAGGCGGTCGAACTCGGCACGCGGGATGCGGTCGTCGAGGAGCTCCGCGAACGGATCGACGGGCTCCCCGAGTTGTCGGTGGGCATGCTCAGACACTACCGCGAGGCCGGCGAGAGCGACCCATCGACCGCCCATCAGGCGGCCGGCGGCGACGACGACCAGCAGCTGGCCTACAGCCGCAACCGGCCGCTCCGGCAGGCCCAACTGATCCGCCACATCGGCCGTGGGCGGTACGCCTACGCGGTCCCCGAACTCATCGAGGAGGCCTACGCCTACCAACTCGACGAGGAGGCGGTCGAGACGATGGTCCGGGCGATCGAGGCGAGCTTCCGGGCGTCGGTCGACGATCCGCGGGACGACACGGTCGAGGGGACCGGCGGCTCCGAGGACGTCTTCGGCTTCTGAAAAACGAGTTCGAGTGCTGGGCAGCCGACTTAGAGCCCGGAGACGAGGTCTTCGAGCGCCTCTTTCGGATCGTCGGCTTTGGCGACACCGCTGGCCAGCAGGATCCCTTCAGCGCCGAGTTCCTCGGCGGCGGTGACGTCCTCGCCCGTCGAGATGCCCGCGCCACAGAAGACTTCGACCGAGTCGTCGACTTCGGCGGCCGCGTTGACGGCATCCTCGACGATGTCTGGGTCGGCGGTCGCAACCGAGTCGTCGCCACCGATAAGCTCCGGCGGCTCGACGGCCGCCGAGTCGGGGCCGAGGGCGGCGACGGCGGCGATCTGTCGGGGGTTGTTCCCACAGACGCAGGTTTCGAGGCCCGCGCGCTCGGCCGCACGGATCGAGGCGTCGATGTCGGCGAGCTTGCGGCGGTTCTCCGAGTGGTTGATCAGCGTGCCGACCGCGCCGGCTTCGGCGGCGGCCTCGGCGAGTTGGCTGCCGGTGAAGCTACCGTACTGGTTGGGCGAGACGTGCTGGGCCCACGTTTCGACGCCGGTTTCGGCGACGGCCTCGATCTGGGCGGCCTGTGGCGAAACGGCGATGCGGACGTCGGATTCCTCGGCTACCTCGTGGGCAGCTTCGGCAACGGCAATCGGATCACACGGGTACGCCTTGAGGTTCACTAAGATGAACATACTCACACAACGAGTCGCCTCCGACAAATAGGTTCAGCTTTTCGACCGCACGGCCGGCGAGTCCGGCGCTACTCCTTGCGCTCGACGACGTCGCCGAGGGTCATCGACTGGCCCGAGCCGCTGGACCACTCGGTGTCGCCGACATCCGCACCTTCGGTGAGCGTGATGTCGAGTTTCTTTTCGAGTTTTGCCTGGACATCGTCGCTCGGGAGGATATCGCCGCGTTCGAGCTTGCGGATGAGGCTCGCCTTCTCGTTGAGGTCGTCGGCGAGTTCCTCCTGTGTCAACCCCTCGGCCTCGCGTGCCTCCCGGATGCGGTCATCGTAGTCGGCGGCGAGTTCGTCCATGTCGTCGAACATGTCCTTCTTGCGCCGCGTCGACCCTCCGGAGCCCGTCGAGCCCCCGGTCGACCCACCCGAGGAGCCCGAAGCCCCCGAGCCACTGCTCGAGGAGGTGGAGTACTTGCTGGTCCCCCCGGTCGACTGCTGGGTTTCGACCGTGGTTCCGAACCCCTGACAGTTCTCGCAGAGCTCCAGTTCCGCACCCTCGACTTTCGTGGTGGTGAGCGACGACTCCTCGGCACCACACATCTCACATTGGGGCATACTCACCGGTAACGTGCCACCCGGTATAAACCATACGCCGCCGCCCTGGCTTGCCACCGCTCAGTCGAGGTCGGACCACGCACCCCAGAACCGCTGGAGGGCAGTGAGGTGGCCGACGACCGCGAAGAACGCCAACAGCAGCGCGACCACGCCGTAGCCGGCGACCACGGGGCCGGTGACGACCGCGGCGACCAGTCCGGTGATCGTGATCAACACCAGCCGGTCGGCCCGGCCGACGAGTCCGCCGTAGGCCCGGCCGAGGCCGACCGCCTGGATCTGCGTGCCGAGATACGAGGTCATCAGCACGCCCGTGACGGCGACGAAGCCGAGGGCGAATCGGTCGACGCCCGCGGCTAGCCCGCCGATGATGATCAGATCGGCGTAGCGGTCGATCACGTGATCCAGCAGGTCGCCGCCGTCGGAGGCGACGTTCTGCCGGCGGGCGAGCGCCCCGTCGACCAGATCTAACCACCCGTTCAACAGGACCAGCAGGCCACCGACGGCGTACCACTGCGGCGTGCCGGCGACGAAGGCCGCGGCCGCGGCTCCCGCGACGCCCAACGAGAGCACGCTGACGCCGTTGGGCGACAGCCCGAGGCTGTCGGCGGCGGTGACGAACGGTGTCAGCATGCGGTCGGCCAGGGGGCGGAACTTGTCGAGGGTCATCCGAGGAGGTACTCCGTGAAGTCGACCTCGCCCGCGCTCGGTTCGCGGTGGCCTGCGATTACGGCGGCGATCTCGTCGGCGATCGTCTCCGGGTCGCGGTCGGTGGTGTCGACCTCGTAGACCGATTCGGGGCCATGCTCCTCGACGGCCTCCGAGAGCACGACATCCAGCGCCTCGCCTTCGGCGTTCTCACGGGCTTTCTCGGGTGGGTCGCCACGCGCTTCGAGCCGGGCTTCGAGATCGGCCGGCGCACAGCGCAGGACGACCACGCGGTCGGCATCGACGTGGTGGGCGAGATGGGATTCGAGGACGCCCTCCCAGTCGCCGAGATGCGACCCCGCGTCAATATGTAGTGCAAAAATCAGGAGCAAAAAATGCAACGTCAAAATTTGAGCGCCCGTTATACGGACGCGGATTATCCGGGCGTGATTTTCACGCGCGGCGAA
>JAWOEO010000245.1:0-22496 GCA_046482755.1 Halohasta sp.
CGCCGCTGCTGGGTCCGGCGCTGGCCGCCAGTATCGGCATCGTCACCGGCGACGACGACCTCCGCCGGGAGGGGTTCGTCTATCAGGCCGTCGGCGTCGGGGTCGTGATCGCCGCCTCGGTCGGCCTCGGTCTGATCGCCCGGCTGGCGGGCTTCGAGCCCGGCGGCGTCGACATCGTCGTCGTCGCCGAACTCGAAGAGCGCGTCTCGCCGAACCTGCTGTCGATCTTGGTCGCCCTCGGGGCCGGAATCGCCGGCATTCTGAGTCTCACCCGCGGCTTCTCGGAGGCCATCGTCGGCGTAATGATCGCCGCCGCGCTCATCCCGCCGTCGGCGGCGGTCGGCATCACCGCCGCGTGGGGGATGGACGGTGCAGCACTCGGCGCGTTCACACTGGTCGTCGTCAACCTGCTGTCGATCAACGCCGCCGCGCTGGTGACGCTGTGGGTCGCGGGCTACCGCCCGCAGGGACCGTTCGACGTCTCGCCGACCCGCCGGTCGACGCTGACCTACGCGGCGGTCTTCGGCGTCGGCCTGCTCGTGCTTGCGGCCCCGCTGGCGAGCATCACGCTGCTGGATTTTCGGACGACCGAACTGGAAGCCAGCGCCGAGCAGGGCGTCGCGGCGGTGCTTGCGGACCCGCAGTACGACGGCT
Source organism: Halohasta sp. (assembly GCA_046482755.1). Taxonomy (GTDB): domain Archaea; phylum Halobacteriota; class Halobacteria; order Halobacteriales; family Haloferacaceae; genus Halohasta. The sequence continues at coordinate 655 of JAWOEO010000245.1, forward strand.
ACGAGAGCGACGAGATTGCGGTCGTCCTCGACGACGACTACCCGGTCCGGTCGGTCGACCACATCGCCGTCACCGTCAGTAGCCACACGCCGGGGACGAACCCGGCGCTCACCGACGAGGTTTATCAGGCGCTCGTCGACCGGATCGACGAGCCGATCCGCGTCGAAGTCGAGTACGTCGTCGCCGAGGATCGCGGTCGAGGGCCTGACGAACAGGGACTCGTCGAGACCGTCGGGTCGTGATCGCCCTACCGAGTCACGACGGCCTCGATTGGCTCAGCTCCATTCGTCTCGCCACGCGCTCGGCGACCCCGTCGCCGAACTCCCGTGCGACGAGATAGACGGCGAGATCCAACCCGGCGGTGACGCCACCGGCGGTCACGAGGTCGCCGTCGTCGACCACCCGGCCGTCGACGAGTTCGGCACCCGATTCTCCGAGTTCTTCCCGCGCGCTCGCGTGCGTGGTGGCCGGCCGACCGTCGGTCACCCCGGCGCGGGCCAGCAGCATCCCGCCGGTACAGACCGCCGCGAGGTCGACGCCCTCGTTGTGGAGCCTGCCGATCGCCTCGGGCAGGTCGCCGCGTTCGGCTTCGGCCCACGCGCCGGTCTCGCCGCGGGCTCCCCACTGGCCGCCCGGCACGACGAGCAGATCCGGATCGAGGTCGGCGAGTCGGTGGTCGACGCCGAGCCGAAGCCCGTGGCTCGCGGTGATCTCGGCGGAATCGAGCGAACAGAGCCGCACGTCGAGGCCAGCGCCCGCCTGCCGGGCGTTGTCGAAGACCTCGAAGGGGGCGATGGCGTCGAGTTCGTCGACGCCGTCGAAGACGATGATGGCGATCTGCATGGCGGCGGTGGGAGGAGGTCGGAAAAAAGGGTTCCGGCGGAGGGGCTACTCGCCGTCGGGATCGGCCCGTGGCGTCGCTGGCTCGGCCGAACCGAACAGGCTCCGGAGGGTGTCGACCGGCGACGGCCGGCCGATGACGACCTGCAGCAGGTACATCGTGAGGATCGCCATGAGCGCACCCAGTTGGATCGTCCGCGAAGGGTGGACCATCGTCACGATCCCCAGCCCGAAGAACGCCCCGCGAGCGCCGAGACTGATCGCCGTGCCGAAGCCGAACCGGTAGTTGATGCCGTGGATGATCGCGATCGCGCCGATCATCGCCAACGTCCCCGAGACCAGCGTCTCCGAGCCGAACTCCGCGGAGACGACCTCGGGGTGGTAGACGAACGTAAACGGCAGGATGAACAGCGGCGCGGAGATCTTGATCGCCTCCAGACAGCTCTTCCAGAAGTTCGCCCCCGCGATCCCACAGGCGACAGCAACACAGGTCGCAATCGGCGGGGTGAGCCCCGCGAGGATCGCCGCGTAGAACACGAAGAAGTGGCTGGCGAACTGCGGCAGGAAGAACTGGTTGGTCAGCGTCGGCGCGATCAGCAGCGCGACGATGGTGTAGGAGGCCGTCGTCGGCATCCCCAGCCCGAGGATGATACAGATGATCATCGCCATGATCGCCGCGATGAGCAGCACGCCGCCGGAGAGGTCCATCAGCGTCAACGAAAGCGCCGTCGGCACGCCCGTCGCCGTGAGGATGTCGACGACACCGTTGATCGCCGCGAGGATGATCGTCACCGGCGCGAGAACGACCACGCCCTCACGCATCCCGTTGAGCGTCTCCCAGAGGCTCCGGGTGGCCGACTGGTTCGGCGTCTCGTCGCTGACGCCCAACAACGACTGCAGCATCGGGATGATCGTCCCGGTCCCAAACATCGTGGCCGCGGTGTAGAGCGCCGCGGTCATCACCGTCACCTGAACGATCCCCAGCAGGTAGATCAGCACCGCCAGCGGCAGGCCGTATTTGACGACTTCGGTGAGGAACTCGGTGCGCGGCATCGCGTCCTGAATCAGGATCTCGGGGTCGACGTCGTCCAACTGCGGCACCGAGACGTAGTGGACCGCGATGGCGATGGTGACGACGAGAATCGCCGCCGGGATCAGCCCCGCGACGATCACGTCGGCGTAGGTGACGCCCGTAATGAGCGAGGCCATAATGAACGCGGCCGCACCCATCACCGGCGGCAGCACCTGCCCGGAGGTCGACGCCACCGCCTCGATCGCACCCGCGGTTTCGGGTTTCATCCCGTTGCGCTTCATCAGCGGGATCGTGAACGAACCGGTCATGCCGGCGTTGGCGGTCTGACTCCCGTTGACCGAGCCGATGACCGCGCTGGCGAGCACCGCGGTCTGGGCGATCCCCGAGTCGATGTAGCGGGCCGACCGAAACGCCAGCCGCATGATGAGATCGAACGCGCCGTAGGCCTTCAGGAAGCCCGCATACAGCAGGAACAGCGCGATCCACGCGGCGACCAACTGGGTCAGGAAGCCGAAGAAGCCGTCGACGCTGATAACGAGCGTGCGCAGGATCCGCTCCCACGTCAGCCCGCCGTGGGAGAGTGCCCCCGGTGCGTACATCCCATAGCGGCCATAGAGGATTCCGACGAAGACCACCGACAGGAAGGTCACCCCGAAGGAACGCCACGTGAGGTAGATGAGGACGAAGGTGAACACCGTCGCCATAGCGTACTCGTTGACCGAGGCGCGGCCGAGCCCGTCGACGGCCAGCTCCTGGAAGTTCAGCCAGATATACGTGATCGTCACGAGCACGTCGACCGCCGAGAACGTAAGCAATCCGGCGTGCAACCGGTTGCCGGGGCCGTAGGCGGTCTTCAGGTCCTCGACGATGTGACCGCGGCCGCCACCGGCGAGGTCCATGATTTCGGTGAGGATGTACAACTCGAGGACACCCCCGAGGAAGACCATGCCGTAGAAGGCCCGCGCCCAGGTCTGGTCCCATGCGTACCAGATAATCACGAGCCAAAACGGGATCGAACACAGGATCAGCAGGTTCCGCAGCGAAACCAGCGCTGCATCCCCCGGCTGTTCGGTGTCGAACCCGACCTCGGTGTCGGGCTCCGAGGCTTGGGTGTTCTCGCTCATCGCTGTTCGACCCTCGTTGTCGGCACTGTCACGCCACGCCGCCGGTGCCACTGATAACTGTCTCGTTGCATGCTGTATGGTTGAAACGTATTGGTCGTCTCCGCCGCTTCGAGCCGACGCGCGACGGCTGGGCTACTCGGTGGTTTCGCCGCGAATCCACTCGTCGTTCCAGACGTCGTTGGCCTCCCAGTAGTCGGCGACGCCGGGGTGAATTTCGAGGTCGGGGATGACTGCCTCGGTCATCGACTCGACATCGGAGTGGTCCAGTGCCGTCGGGTCCGACTCCCGGATCGCATCGCCGTGTTCGGCCGACAGTCGGGCGACCTCCTCGGTCGCGGCCGCAGGCACGTCGGGGCCGAAGGCCCACTGACCGGCCAACACCCACGAAATCGTCGAATCCGTAATGCCCGTCACGTCCTGTTCCCAGCCGTAGGGTTCGAGCGTCTTCTTGAGTGCGCCCGCCGTCGCGTCGATGGCCTCCTCGAAGTTCTGGTCGACCTCGATGATGTTGAGTGCGCCACCGCTGCGGACGTCGACCTCCTGGACCCAACTGGAGAGCTCCGCACCGTTGGCCCCGTAGACACACAGCGCGTCGACACGGTCTTCCTCGACTGCGCCCGGAATGTCGCTGGTGTCGGCGTTGTTGATCTCGTTGTCCTCCCAGAGCCCCGCCTCTTTGATGATCTCCTCGGTGAGCAGTCGGGTCCCGAAGCCGGGCTGGATCGGGTAGATCTCGTAGCCGCCCTCCTGGAGGTCGGCAGTCGACTCGATGCCCGAATCCTCCATGGCCACCCAGTACATCTCCAGGTTGGTGAACACGAATCCCTGCATCGGCAGCGTGTCGACGGGGTCCTCGTCGAAGGGGTCCTCCTCGTTCATCGCCTTCGACAGCGAGTTGTTGTCGACACCCATACTCGAGAGGTTGTCATCGGCGAACTCATAGAGGTTCGCCGTCCAGCCGTCGGTGACCTGCACCGAGACGTCGAGGATGTCGCTGTGCTGGCTTGCCGCACGGGCGAGCGCCTGTCCGGCCTGCTGGGTCGAACTCCCCGACGACGTTCCGCCGATGGAGATCTCGTAGCTCTCACCGTCGCCGTCGCCACCGCCGCCACCGGTACAGCCCGCGGTCGTGATCACGCCAAGCGTTGCGGCTCCTTTGACCATGTCACGGCGGCTCAGATCGTGTTCTTTCATGAACAATGAAGCTATTTACTGAATATAGATATAAAAGTAACGTTTATTTATTATAGTTGTTGTTCGAGTTATACTATCGTCCCGATCAGGAGGCCGTCTCGGTCAGTCGATGGCTCAGCCCGCGACGATCACCGGCCGCTCGCCCTGCAGAATGACTCCTTGGGTGACGCTGCCGAAGACGGCCTTGCCGACGGGCGTCCGGCCTCGGCCCGCGATGAGGACGCCGTCGGCATCGAGTTCGTCGGCGGCCTCGATGATGCGATCGGTCGGCTCTCCCTGTGTTTCGACGATGTCGACCGGGATGTCGGCGGCCTCGATCTCCTCGGCGGCTCGCTCGACCGTCGCCGGAAGCCCCTGTAGGTCTTCGATCGCCTCGTTGACCGACTCGATGACCGATTTACCCGCCTCGTCGGGCACCGTGTCGACCTCCTCGTGAACGTAGAGCACGGTCACGGTGAGTTCGTCCTGTCCCGGTAGCGTCGTCAGCGTTGCGAGCTGTTTGTCGAGTCGGTCCTCGTTGCCGTCGACCGGGAGCAGCACGTGGTACATATGTCACGGTTTATCAACGCATATAATATATGTTTCGAGATATTCTGCCCGGAAATAACAGCTGCGAGAAAAGTTATTTTAATAATCATGTAGGATTCGGCTATCGGTCTATCGCCGTGGCCAACCACCCTGGTGCCGGAGGAATCGGCTCCCGAACAGTATTAGTAGGTGGCTCGTACAACCGTCAGACCCGTGGATTCCAACGACCGCTCGATCGTCGGCTTCGTCATGGTCAGCCACTCGATGGTGCACATCTACGAGCTATCGGTACCGATTCTGCTCACCGTGTGGCTGGTGGAACTGTCGACGACGGCGGCCGTCCTCGGGACGGCGGCGGCGATCGGCTACGGGCTCTTCGGCGTCGGCGCGCTGCCGGGTGGGCTGTTGGTCGACCGCTTCGGCTCCCGGCGGCTCATCGTCGCCTGTCTGGTCGGCATGTCGGCGTCGTTTCTCGTCTTGAGCCTCGCGCCGGGGGTCGCGGGGATTACCGTCGCCCTCGCGCTGTGGGGGCTCGCCGCCAGCGTCTACCATCCGGCGGGGCTGACGCTCATCAGCAACGGCGTCGAGGACCGGGGGCGGGCCTTCGCCTACCACGGGATGGCCGGCAACGCCGGGATCGCCGGCGGGCCGCTGCTGACAGCGCTGTTGTTGCTCACCTTCGAGTGGCGGCTCGTGGCCGCTCTGCTGGCGGTTCCGGCCGCGCTTGCGGCCCTCATCGGCCTCACCGTCTCCTTCGATCCGACCGCTGCCGTCGACGTCGACGAGGGAGAGAGCCGGTCCGCGCCGACGAGTCTCACGGCGTTCGCCTCCGAGACCCGGCGGCTGTTCACCGTCGGCTTCCTGCTGGTGTTCTGTCTCGTCTCGTTCAACGGCCTCTACTACCGGGGCGTGCTTACCTTCCTCCCGGAACTGCTCGGGGATTTTCTGACCAACGCAGTCGGCGACGTCCAGCTCGGTCTCTTCGACCCCGATAGCCCCATGGCCGCCGAGTTCGACCTCTCGCGGTATCTGTACGCCGGGTTGTTGACCGTCGGCATCGGCGGCCAGTATTTGGGCGGTCGACTCACCGATCGCATCGAACCCGACCGCGGGCTGACAGCGATGCTCGGCGTCCTCACCGTCATTGCCGTGGTGTTCGTGCCGCTGGTCGAAACCGGCCTGCGGGGCCTCCTACTCGGGAGCTTCGTTCTCGGGGTCGCGCTGTTTGCCATCCAGCCGCTGTCGCAGGCGACGATCGCCAAATACTCGCTGCCGGAGTCCCGCGGCCTCTCCTTTGGCTACACCTACCTCGCCATCTTCGGGATCGGCGCGGTCGGCGCGGCGATTACGGGGACGGTGCTTACCTACAGTTCGACCGCGGTGATGTTCCTCGTACTCGCTGGTTTCTCGCTGATCGGGCTCACGCTGGGACTGACGCTGCTTCGTCGACAGTAGCCCCGGATTACGAGCCGTCGCGTTCGTCGGGCGATCACTCGCTGCCGACGCGGTCGGCACCCATCAGGTCGTTCCCGTCGTGTTCGGCGACGACGAGTTTCGGGTTCGAGCGGGGATCTCCCACTCCTCGAAATCGGCCACGGTCAGTCCGAAGCGGCGGCGCTGGTCGAACGGTCGGCCGCGGCGGATGTCGGCCGACAGCACGGCAATGGGGCCGTCGACGGCCTCCCGACCTAGGCTTCGGGGTCGACCGCCGCTGCCGACCGGGTCGGCGGCTCCTGCCGGATCACTCGGATGATAAACAGGGTAGCGAACAACGAAAGCCCCGCAAGCATTCCCCAACTGGCCCGGTAGCTGACGGCATCGGCCAGATAGCCGAACGTCGGCGGGGCGACAAGCGCCCCGGTGACTAACGCGAGCTGGCCGCCGCCGGTCGCACTCCCCATCTCCTCGGCCGGAACCAGCGTCGCCAGACACGAGAAGTAGATTCCCGTAAACCCCAATGCGAAGAAGCCGACGGCGACGAACAGCACCGCCGCCAACAGCCGACTGTCGACGAAGCCGACGGCGACGAACAACACTGCGCTGGCGGCGGCTTGCACCAGCAGGATCGTCGCAATTCGCTGTCGGGGATCCCCCGGTAGTACGTCGCTCAGCCAGCCGGTGACCACGCGGCCAACGCTTCCCGAGACTTGGATCGCCGCGAGAACGAACCCGCCGAAGGTGACGGTCGCGCCCACCGACTCGTTGATGTAGATGATCGTGTAGCCGGTCGTCGTGAACAGCCCCGCGCCGAGACAGACCCCAGCCACTGTCAGCGACAGGTAGGGCGTGTTCTGCAGGAGGGTGCGGAACTCGGGATACTCCGCGTCGCCGTCGACGGGCGTCCCGCGGTAGGCAAGCCAGAAGGCCGCGGCGACAGCGAACCCGGACACTGCGGCGACGTAGAACCCGGCCTCCCAGAACAGCACGCCAGCGATCGACGTCACAAGCAGCGCACTTACCCCGCTGCCGGCGGTGACGCCGACCTGTTTGATGCCGACCGCGAGGTTCTGTCGACCCACGGGTACGTTGTCGAAGATGGCCTTGTTGGTACCGGGCATCGCCGTGCCGTACAACGATCCCAGCAGGAACGTCCCGATCAGCAGCGTCAGGTAGGACCACGCCCCGGCGACGAGCACCGAGCCGACCGAGAGGCCGATCAACCCGACGGTGAGCATCCGGCGCTCGCCGAACCGGTCGGTCATCGCGCCCAGCGGCAACAGGAACGCGGCATACCCCAGCGACAGCGCCGTGAGAACGAGTCCGACTTCCGCACCCGAAAGCCCGAACGCATCACGGAAGAAGGGTGTCGCGGCGAAAACGGTGTAGTAACAGATGCTTGCGGCGAGTTGCCACAGAAACACGAGCGACAGGATCCGACGGAACTCCATTGGGTCGGCCCAGTCGGAGCCAGTATAAAATACTCAGCATTCCTTGGATCCGATCGACACCTTCGGACTCTGTATAGCAGCATATAATTTATTTGGTGGGTGAGCGCCGCCAGTTGTTGGCCAACCTCTTGCATCTCAGTCAAATCTGACGAAAAAACCCGGCCAACATCCCAGTAGAGAGCCGTGGAGGTCGACGGCCAGCCCGTTGCATTGCCAACCCAGATTCGGCGCTCGTCACCGCAACCCACTGCCCGGCAGTCGACGAGCGGCGTGTGAGCCACTGTGAGTGGTTCGGGACCGAGGCAACGAGCATCGGGATGGAACGGTCGGACGACCGCCGCAGTATGGCTGGAACCCCCAACGAAGTCGAACTCGATGGCCGCCACAACCGGAGTGTGGCCTCGGCGTCGTCCGTAGTTGATCCCCAGCGATCAGTCGACGGCCTGATTCTCCGGGACTGTGCGGTGTGTCATCGCCGCCACAGTGTGTTCTGGAACTGATTCGGTAAGAATGGGTGTCACCGTCGGTTACGAGCAGGCGGCCGTCGACGCCGCCTGAGAGGAGCCTCTCCATGTCTCTGAACGGCTGCCTCACCGACCGCTGGAAGCTCCACTATGGTTCTCACAGCGCCCGACAGCTCGGCGCGAACCGAAAGCAGAGCGTGATCTCGTGTCCATGAGATGCTGCGACTCCGCGTGCGGCTCGATGTCGACACCACGCGACTGGCCGACTTGGCCGTCAAACACGCGTACCTACTCGGTGTCGAGCGGTCGACGACCGACGGTAGATCCTGTCGGGCGAGGGTGGCCGATGGCCTAGTCGGTAGTGGTACTCGAACTGTCCCGGTGGCCCACACACTTGACGGAGTTCGGTTCACAGACCACGGACCGTTGAACCGGTCTTCGTCGGCAGTGGTCGGACTGCCACCTCCGCCGCGTGACTGGCGGCTGATGCCGACGAAGCCGTTGTCGGCATACACTAGTGCAGGGCGATCTCATCACGAAGCCGGTCGACGTCGACCGGGCCGAACGACTGACGAACACTGTCGTAGAATATCCGACTGACCGACCGCGTTGTCTGTGTCATATTTCAGAGATTTCGGTTCTCATGTGGTTGCTGTGGCGAGTCTCCGAGTCGGTCGACTCGGAGAGTTTGTTCTCCGTGAAGTAGTCGGCTCGACATGGAGTATGTCGACTACTGGTGTTCGAAACGATAGGCTTCCATCACGAACCGGATCACGCACTAAAATAATATCAACTAAAATACTACCAGAGTAGAGATTTAATGATAACAAATTAGACGATATATAACAATTCGGCGGTGAAATGTGGTTGTAGATTGGCGTATAAGATCCCTTATCATCTAATGTACAGTCACATTGAAGTGAGTGTACTGCAAGACCGAACTATGAGCGAAGAGGTCGACACCGAGCGGTCGACTGTCATGACGTACGTCCCGGCGTATCAAAAAGCCGAATGGAAAGCCCACGCCGACGACCTTGGGATGAGCCAGGCCGAGTATGTCAGAACCATGGTACAAGCGGGTCGAAAGGGGTTCGCACTGGACGGCGAAACCGAAGATCTGGAAGGTGGTTCTGACCCCACTAACCCTGGGGGTCACAGCCTCGAAAGGCGGGTCCTCGACGCCCTTGATTCGGCCGAACATCTCTCGTGGGACGAACTAGTCGACGCGCTATCGAGCGACTTCGAGGGTCGACTGGAGGAGACGCTCGACTCCTTACAGGAGGACAACCGGATTCGGTACAGTGGTAGAGAAGGTGGGTACGTGGTGGTCGACCGATGAGTGCGACCCAGTCGGACGACGACCCGGCGGATCCGATCGGCTACTTTCTGGAGGACCTCACCTACCATGGTAAAACCGAGCGGACCCGCGAGGCCTACGGCCGCGTCCTCCGGCGGTTCGAGTCGTTTCTGGCCGACCGAAGCGGGAAGTCGACCACGCCGGCGGAGGCGACCCATCGGGACTGTATGGCGTGGGTCCACAGCCTCCGCGGGACGGTCGCCGACAGCACGGTCGCCAGCTACGCCGCCTACCTGCATCGGTTTTATGCCTACATGACCCAGGTCGGCGTCTTCGAGGCGAACCCGATGACGCTGGTCGTCGAAGAGATGGACGAAACCATCGAAAAGGACCCACAGCGCCGCGAAATCAGCGTCGACCGAATGCGGGCGTTCGTCGACGAGATTCACCACCCGCTCGATCGGGCACTCATCGTCACACTCCTCAAAACCGGGATGCGTGTGGGCGAGCTCTGCAACCTCGATCTGCGTGATATCGCCCTCGAGGATGCGGAAATCGAGGCGGCCTTCGAGACCGCTCCCCGGCCACAGCTCGATACGCGGCCGGATTCGCTCTACGTCGACAGCGAACCCAGTCGCGGGGTCGTCGTCAACGGCGAGGAACGGACCGCCTCAAATAAACGCAAGCGGGCGACGGTGATCCCGGTCGACGCCGAACTCAAAGCCGAACTCAAGCGGTGGCTTGCGGTTCGACCTGACAGTCAGTCACCCGCAGCGCCGCTGTTCGTCTACACAGCGGGTGATTGGGGACAACGACTCACCCCACGGGCGGTCCGCAACGTCGTCTCGGACCACGCCCGCGAGATGGGCTGGTACCGAACCGGCGGGGATGCCTCCGAGAACGTCACGCCCCACTACTTCCGGCACTTCTTTACGACACACCTCCGGGAGCGGACCGGTGACCGCGGGATCGTCAAATACCTCCGTGGGGACGTCGCCGAGGACATCATCGACACCTACACCCACAACTGGGGCGATCAGGTTCGGGAAACGTACGAGGCGAATATCTACTCGCTCCGTCGCTCCTAACGCCTCTCGGCCGGGTATTCGGTATTGAGTAGTCGACAGCCGTGTCGTAGCCATCACACGTAAACGTTATTCTGCTATACCAATAGTTGCTGCTGGCCGCTGCCGAACGAACCGCCGTCTCGTGGCTCAGGACCCGCAACGGTATCCAATGGCTTTTCCGCCTGTCGCCCCTCACGTCGGTATGACGATCACTACCGGCGACGACGTTACCTTCGAGTATACGGGTCGACTGGACGACGGTACGGTCTTCGACAGTTCGCGCGAATCAGTCGCCAAAGCGGCGGGCCTCGTCGAAGCCCAGCCCGACCGCGAGTACGCGCCACTGACTGTCGAAGTCGGGTCTGGACAGGTCATCGACGGGATGGAGGAGGGGTTGCTCGGCATGGACGCGGGCGAGACCGAAACCATCGAAATCCCGCCGGAGAAGGCCTACGGCGAGTGGACCGAAGAGCACGTCCAGGAGTTCGACACCGACGAACTGAGCGAGATGCTCGGCCAACGCCCCGAGGAGGGAGCGTTCCTCGAAGCCCAAAACGGCCAGCACGGTGAGATCATCCACGTCGACGACGAGACCGTGCGCGTGGATTTCAACCCCGATCTCGCGGGCGAAACACTCGAGTTCGAGATCGAAGTCGTCGATGTCAACTAACGGCGCTGGGGCAGCGAAGTTCTTACCTGCGTGTCGACCAAACAGCATCCATGAGCGAAGCAACTAACGAGGCAGCGCCGATCACCCTGTATCGACTGCAGGCCTGTCCGTTCTGTGAGCGTGTCGTCCGGAAACTCGACGAGTACGACCTCGACTACCACTCGCGGTTCGTCGAGCCGATGCACTCGGACCGGGACGCCGTCAAGCGCGTCAGCGGCTCCCGAACCGTTCCGGCGATCGTCGACGAGTCGACCGGCGTCACCATGTCAGAGAGCGCGAACATCGTCGAATACCTCGACAAAACCTACGGAGGAGCCAACTGATGGAGCTCGGCTTCGATGTCGTCGACCTCCCCGAAAGCGACCACCCGACAGCGGGCGAACAGGCTCCGGATTTCACCCGGCCGCTGGTGACGAGCGAAGACTGGGCGGACGCCAGCCTCTCGGAACTCGCCGCCGAGAGCCCGGTGCTGCTCGTCTTCCACCCGATGGACGGCTCGTTCCCGGCGACCTACGTCTGGAACGAACTCGCCGAGCGGGCCTTCGACGAGCACCACGACGTGCGGGTCGTCGGGCTCTCGATCTCGACGCCGTACGAACACATGAGCCTGATCGACGACCGCGGGATGGACTACCCCCTGTTCAGCGACCCCCAGAACGGCGTCGCCGAGGCCTACGACATCGTCAACGACCTCGACGGGATGGCGGGCATCAGCGAGCCGCGACCCGCGGTCTTTCTGGTCGACAGTGACCTCACCGTCCAGTATGCGTGGGTCGCCGCCGAGTGGCCCGAATTCCCCGACTACGATGCGGTCAGTGATGCGGTAGCCTCACTCTAACCGCACGTAGCCGTTTTCTACCGCCAGTACTCAGGTCGACACCGGGTCGACGAGCGACGGCTCATCGTTGGCGGGGCTGTTGACCCGCTCGGAGACCCGATAGGCGTGGAGTTCATCGTCCGGATAGGGGTCCAACAGATCGTCGATCGCGTCCGGATCGCCGTGGAGCCAGTCGGATTCGCGCTCGGGCGGCAGGATGACGGCCATCCGGTGGTGGAGGTCGGCGACGAGATCGTTCGGCTCGGTCGTGATAATCGTGAACGTGTCGAGCGTTGCGGACTCCTCGCTCTCCCCGTCGCTGCCGAACTCCGCGAGACCGGTCTGTCTGGTCGGCTCCGTCCAGCGTTCCCAGAGGCCGGCGACGGCAAAGGGGCGGTCGTCCTCGAAGGCCACCCGGTAGGGGCGTTTGCCGTCGCCGCGGTCGACCCACTCGTAGAAGCCGTCGACGGGGACGAGACACCGGCGGGACTGGTAGGCATCGGCGAAACTCCGCTTTCGGTCGACGGTTTCGGCGCGGGCGTTGATCAGGCCCTGTTCGGAGTCGGCCCACGACGGGGTGAGTCCCCACTTGAAAAACTGCATCCGGTTCGGGTCGTCGCCCGTGATGACCGGGAGCGTCTGTCCGGGCGCGCAGTTGTAGCGTCTGGTCAGCGGGCGGTCGGGCTCAGCGTCGAACCGCTCGCGGAGGAACGCGGGGTCAGTCGAGAGCGTGTACCGGCCACACATACCTTTAGTATGCGGCGACTACCTAATAGGGCCAGCGACTCACGAGACGTGAACTTTAGGGTTGGTCGCTCCCCTCGGTTCGGTATGCGAATCGAGAACAGTTTCATCCCCGCCAGTGGGGTCGGAGAGACGACCGAACGGAAGCTCTGGGCCAAGGGGTCGACCGACTGGGACTGCTTCGACGGCTCGTTGGTCGGCCCCACGACCGCCGACAACATCGAGTTGTTCATCGAAACCGCCCGAAAGCGGCTTGCTACCGGTGATGCGGCCTACTTCGATGAGGTGTTTCCGAGCAGCGAGCGGTGGCGACTCTACGAGAACTTCCGGGACGAGGCCTGCTTTTTCGATATCGAGACCACGGGCCTGAATCAGGAGTACAACAAGGTCACGACCGTCAGCTACCATCAGGCCGGCGAGACGACCACGCTCGTCCGCGGCGACGATCTGACCGCCGAGGCCCTCCAGCGGGCCGTCGACGACGCCAGCCTGCTGGTGAGTTTCAACGGACTCCGGTTCGACCAGCCGTTCCTCGAAACGTCGTTCGGCATCGACGTCGACTGTCCGCATCTCGACCTGATGTACCCCTGCAAAACGCTTGATCTGTCGGGTGGGCTCAAAGCGATCGAACAGGAGATCGGCCTCGAACGCGACCGCCCCGACATCTCCGGGCAGGACGCGGTTCGGCTCTGGAAGGAACACGAAGCCGGCGTCGACGGCGCGCTCGAAACCCTGATTGCCTACAACCGCGAGGACGCAGTCAACCTCAAAACGCTCGCCGAGACCGTTACCGACCGGCTTCACGAACGGGTGTTCGAACAGGCCCGACAGCGGGCCCTCGAGTAGCCCGTTCCCGGCGAGTTAGGTCGAATCCGTCGCGGACTGTTCGGCCGGGTCGGTCGACGCCCCGTCGTTCTGGGAGTCGGTCGTCCCGTCGTCGCTGGCTGGCTCCGAGGCCGTTTCGGCCCGTCGGACGAGTTTCATATCGCCTTTTGCCCGGAGCGCGCCGTCGACGTCAGCGCCCTCGTGGACGACGAGTTCCTGACAGGAGACGTCGCCGCGGACTTCACAGCCCGCCTGCAGCGTGACCGTCCCGTTTCTGGTGGTGACGTCGCCGATGACGACCGTTCCGGAGCCGACCTCGATATCCTCGCGGGCCCGCAGGCTCCCGAAGATCGTCGTATCGCTCCCGACGGCGATCGATGCCGCGCGGATGTTGCCGTGAAGCCGACAGTCGTCGCCGATAGTCGCCGGCGTCGACACGCGCCAGGCGTCGTCGGAGAGCTCCGCGCCGCGGGGGATCACCAGCGGCGGCCGCTGTTCGGCGTCGGCACCGGTCAGCGCGCTGGCGAACTCCTCGGCCTGCTGGTCCTCGCCGAACCGGAGGAACTGCGAGAGCACGATGAAGTAAAACACGAGCGCGGGCACCGGGTTCCGGGTGTGGATCCAGCCGTTGGTCTCGAACCCCTCGTCGATCTCCACGTCGTCGCCGATATCCAAGTCCCCGGAGACGAGCAGTTGGCCGCCGATGTGGACCCGGGCCCCGATGTAGGCGTCCGACCCCACGAGGACGCTGCCGTCGACCTCGCACAACATATCGAGCCGGCAGTCGGTGTCGACTTCGAGGTGGCGGCCGAAGTCGACGCGCTCGCCGGCGGCGACCGTGCGGCTGCGGACCCCGAACTCGATGCGGCTGTTGGACCCGACCAACACGTCGCTGTCGGTGACGATGTCGTGTTCCTCGACAGTGGTTCCGTCGGGAATCGACAGCTCGTCGAGCGGGTCCCCGGGAGATGACACAGGCCGAATCAGTACGCGAACGTTAATAAACGGTCCGTAAGACGGGTGGCGCACGCCCGACCTCGCCGACCTTTTGAGGCCTGACGGCAAACACCGCGTATGACCGTACTTTCCTTCGACAAGACCGGCGTCGACGTCGTCTACGATGGCACCGAGTTCCGTCTCGAAAAGGACCTCATCGAGGAAGCCACCCGGAAATCCTACCACGACGTGACCGACCACGAAGTGCTCCAGATCATCGAGGACAGTCCCGAACTGTCGGGCGAGCCCGCCCGCATCGGCGACATCCTCCGCACTGCCTAAACGTGTGTTACCACACGACACAATGAATTGAGTTGTGATTATGTGGGTGAAAACTGAAACGCTCTTGCCTATGGCATCCGTATCCACTGTTGGGGGCAGGGGTATCCCACAGCGGGGGTAGTGGGGACACACCCTTGTTTTGATAGACGACTGCGACCGAAAGGCAGTTCCACCCCACCGACGAACGCCGTGGTATGCTTTCGCTTGCGCTCGCGGGGAAACCGAATGCGGGCAAGTCGACCTTCTATACGGCCGCCACGCTGGCCGACGTCGACGTGGCCAACTACCCGTTTACGACCGTCGACCCGAATCGTGGGGTCGCCACCGTCCGAACCGAGTGTCCCTGTCTCGAACTCGACGAGCGGTGCGGCAACGACCGCTGTCTGGACGGCACGCGCTACGTCCCCATCGAACTGCTCGACGTCGCCGGACTCGTCCCCGGTGCGCACGAGGGACGGGGACTCGGCAACCAGTTCCTCGACGAACTCACCAACGCCGACGCCATTCTCAACGTGCTGGACGCCTCGGGGAGCACCAACGCCGAGGGCGAACCCGTCGAGGAGGGCAGTCACGACCCCGTCGAAGACGTCGAGTTCATCGAGGCGGAGATGAACCAGTGGTTGACCGGGATCATCGACCGCAACTGGGAGTCCGTCGAGCGCAAGTCCCGATCCCCCGACTTCGACATCAACGACGCCCTGACCGACCTCATGACCGGGTTCGGCGCGACCACGGCGGACGTGGCGGCCTGTCTCCGTGCACTCGACTACCCCGAGGACCCGATCCAATGGACTGACGAGGATCGGGAAGCGCTGGCGGGCGAGGTTCGGGCCCGAACCAAGCCGATCATCCTCGTCGCGAACAAGGCCGACATCGCCGACGACGAGACCCTCCAGCGACTCGAGGAGGCCGCCGAAATCGTCATCCCGGCCACGGCTGACGGCGAACTCGCCCTTCGGCGCGGGGTCGAAGCGGGCGTGGTCGACTACAAACCGGGCGATCCGGATTTCGAGATTACCGGCGACCTCAGCGACAGCCAGCAGGCGGGCCTCGAACAGATCCGGGAAGTGATGGACGAACACGGCGGGACGGGCGTCCAGTCCGCACTGAACGCCGCCGTCTACGACCTGTTGGACCACCTCACCGCCTACCCGGTCCAAAACGAGACGAAATGGACTGACGGACAGGGCAACGTGCTACCGGATGCCTTTCTGCTGCCCGAAGGGTCGACGCCGACCGATCTCGCGGCGGCGGTCCACACCGACATCGCCGAGGGGTATCTGCATGCGGTCAACGGCAAAACGAAGCGGCGGATCGCCGACGACTACGAACTCGTCGACGGCGACGTGATCAAAATCGTCAGCACGGCGGGCTGATCAGATGAAGACGGCATAGAGGATCGCGTGTGGGACGACCACCAGCAGGAACGCGAGGACGGCGACGATCGGGGAGTAGTACCACAGTCCCGAGAAGTCGCCGGTCGGATGGCCCAGATGGAGGTTGCTCCCGAGATCCGCAAACAGGTGGTAGCCGACCAACATCGCCGAAAACAGGATCGCCGACTGGGCCACGATGACGGCCCCACTGGCGACACCGAGGCCGGCGATCACGACGACAGCGAGGGTCTGGGCGAGTTCGCCGGCTGCGAGATACGCCGGCAGTCGGTCCAGATCGGGGTCGTGGTCGTGGTAGGCCGTCAGGTACGTCTCGAACGCCGCGGGGGAGACCCACCGGTCGCCGTCCCTGAGGCCGACGTACTGCGGCAGGCTCCCCACGACGAGCCGGATGTCGCTGGCCGGAATCCCGACGACCCACCGCCCCACGGCGTAGTGGCCCAGTTTGTGTGCAACGAGGACGACCGCGCTGACGCCGAAAAAGATCGCGAGCCGTGTGAACATGCCAGCCTAGGCATCTCCGATCTGGTCCCGGTCGGTGCTGGCGACGATCACGTCGACTGGGCGACCCGCATCGATCATACCGGCCCTCTCGGTTCCACCGGCTTTAACTTCAGCATTCCGACCGATCGACCGCGCCACAGTCAGCAAGCGCCGCGAGCAGGGCGTCGACCTCCTCCTCCGTATTGAACGCGTGGACCGACGCTCGGATCGCGTCCGGTTCCGGCAACGACCGGATCCGGATCCCGTCGCCGGCGAGCGCCTCGACGACCGCCTCAGGCTCGTCGACGTCGATCGTCACGAGTCCGGAGTCGCACGCCATGGGGCTCAACAGTTGCTCATCGGGGATACCCGTCTTCAGACGATCAGTTAGCGCTTCGATCCGGGATTCGACCGTCTTCATCCCGATTGACTCGAATAGGTCGACGGCCGCGGCCATCCCGACGTGTGGCGCGGGCGAGGCCGTGCCGCGTTCGAACTTGTGGGCAGTAGATTTGAGCGTATACTCCGCCGCACCGGGGTCCTCGACGCTGCCGTAACAGACCTGCGCCGGGTGGAGAGCCTCGCCAGCACCCTCTCGAACGTAGAGATAGCCCGATCCCCACGGGCCGAGCAGCCACTTGTGGCCCGAGCCGGCCACGTACTCCGCGCCCCACGCATCGAGATCCATTGTGGTCTGGCCGGCCGACTGGACCGCGTCGACCAGCACCTCGCAGCCGGCATCATGGGCGATCTCGACCAACTCGGCGACCGGCAGGTGGGTGCCGTAGTTCCACGAGATCGAACTGAAACAGGCGAGTCGGGCGTCCGCAACCGCTTCGGCATACGCGTCGCGGTCGACCCGTCCCTGCTCGGTTTCGAGGACTCGCACCTCCACACCGTGTTTCCGGGCCGCCCGTTGCCACGGCAGGACGCCCGCGGGGTGTTCGAGATCGGTCCGGACGACTACGTCACCGGGCTGCCAGTCGACTGCCGCCGCCAGCGCGCTGATCGCGTCGCTCGTCGACTCGGTCAGGGCGATCTCGGAGGGATCCGCGCCGAGATGCACCGCGATCGTCTCGCGGCTGTCGGTCCGTGTCTCGCGGGCGGCGGTATACATTCCCTCGGCGGCGGGGGCAACGGCCTTGTGATGAGTGAGGCAGTCGGTCGCGGCATCGAGCACCGGCTGGGGGCTCGGCCCGCTCGCGCCCGTGTTGAAAAACGTCGTCTCCTCGAGCGCCGGAATCGACGCCCGGAGATCGCGTGGGGTCATGGGTCCACATTGGCGTCGACCCGGTAAATCCTTCTGCCGAGCCGGTGGTAGCCTGTGGCTACTCGCGTTAGAGGTCGTATAATTCGCTGTACTTCGCGGTGACGTAGTCAACGAAGGCGTCGGCGGTGAACTCCTCGCCGGTCGCCTCGACGACGAGATCGTTGGTCCGGTAGCGCTGGCCGTGCTGGTGGACGTTCTCGCGGAGCCACTCGCCCAACGGTTCGAACTCGCCGGATTCGATCTTCGATTCGAGGCCGTCGATCTCGTCGCTCGCCGCGTCGTACAGTTGGGCGGCCATCACGCTCCCCAGCGAGTAGGTCGGGAAGTAGCCGAAACTGCCGTGGCTCCAGTGGATGTCCTGCAGGCAGCCCATCGCGTCCGACGGCGGGGTGATACCGAGATACTCCTCGTAGAGTTCGTTCCATCGGTCGGGCACCTCGTCGACCGCGAGCTCGCCACTGATGAGTTCGCGTTCGATCTCGAAGCGGACGATGATATGCAGGTGGTAGGTGAGTTCGTCGGCCTCGACGCGGATGAAGTTCTCGTCGTAGACCTGATTGGCTGCCTCGTAGGCATCACGCGGCGAAAGCTCGTCGGCCTGCGGGAACGCCGCTTTGAATTTCGGGAGCAGGAGCGTCCAGAACGCCTCCGACCGGCCAACGTGGTTCTCCCAGAGCCGCGACTGGGACTCGTGGACCGAGAGATTGCGGTGGTCGCCCAGTGGGGTGCCGAACGCCTCATCGGGGAGGCCGAGCGTGTAGTAGGCGTGGCCGAACTCGTGGATCGTCGACGTGAGCGCGCCGATCGGATCACTCTCGTCGAACCGCGTGGTCACCCGGCAGTCGAACTGATTGCCCGATGTAAAGGGATGGGTCGAGACGTCGAGTCGACCGCGGTCGAAGTCGTAGTTCAAGAGTTCGAGCACCTCGCGGGAGAGCTCCTCCTGCGTGTCGGTGTCGTACGTGCCCTCGAAAGCGTCGGTTGCGAGGTCAGCATCCGAGGACCGAATATCCTCAATGAGCGGAACGAGGGTTTCCCGGAGTTCGTCGAGAATGGATTCGGCCTGCGAGAGCGGTAGCCACGGCTCGTAGTCAGCAAAGAGGACGGCATACGGGTCGGCATCCGGGTCGATATGCTCGGCGTACTGGCGTTTGAGGTCGACCAGCCGTTCGAGGTGTGGGGCGAACGCCTCGAAGTCGTCGTTCTCGCGGGCTGACTCCCACGCACCGAGAGCCTCGGAGGTCGCCTCCGAGATCTCCTCGACCAACTCGCGGGGGACGCGTTCGGCACGGACATACTGCCGGCGTACTTCGCGGACGACGGCTTGCTGTTCGTCGGTCAGCGACTCGTCGTCGAGGTCGTCCAGTAGGTCGCCGACCGGCCCGTCGACAAGCAATTCGTGGGAGAGCGACGAGAGGGCCGAGAGCTGTTTCGAGCGGGCGGGGGTGCCGCCTGCGGGCATCATCACCTGTTGGTCCCACGAGAGAATCTCGCTCGCGCTGTCGACGGCGGTGACCCGTTCGATCTCCGAGAGTAGTTCCACATACGCTTCGGGAGCCTCGATTGCACTCGCGTCGGTTGCCATACCCACACATTCGCGTCGGGACGTATCAACGCACTGCTGGCGGCGGTCCGTGGCCTCGATCGCGCGTCGTCAGTAGCCGAGATACTCGTTGAGTGCTGCAAACTCTGCGGGCGACAAAATGACCTCTGCATCGACTTCCGCCACCTTCTCGAAATCGTCGTCGATGGTGAGGATCGTGTCGACACCTTCCTCGCGGGCGACGTGTGCGTAGTAGCCGTCCCAGCCGCCGATGTTGAGCTCTCGTGCCTGCGAAAATCCATTTCGAACCGTCTCCTTCGACAGCCCATCGTACCAGTGGATCCGTTTTGCATCCATGAAGTTCTCCATGAGCGTCGACGCGTGGGCATTCGAGAGCCCGTAATACGCTGTCAGCGCGTTGTGGGCACCGACCACCGACGCGTACGGCACGACGGCATCGATCTCGCCGGCAATGGCCCGTCGAACGTACGAAAGTGCGGTGTCGTTGACTGGGGCGTCAGAATGGGCGAGTGCGGTCACCCCCACATCGAACAGATATGGCCCCTCACTCATCGGTCGACTCGGCCGCGTTCGCCTGCCGACGGATCGTCTCGACGTGGTCCCGCGACTGTGGATCGAGGTCGTCGTAAGGGGTTGGATCCCTCGTCTCGGGAATCTCCGCGAGGAGCCGTTCCATCCGGTCGATGATCTCCTGTGGATCGTCCTCGGGTTCGACAACCGCTTTCCCGTTCTGTTCCCGGATTTCGACTTCGGTTCCAGCGGTGATGTCGAGGGATTCGCGTACCTCCTGAGGCAGCACGATCCGCCCCTTCGAGTCTACTTTCGCCATATTCCCACGTGCAGTGGGAATCGGTATAGGTGTTACTGACTGGGTACCGACTCCGCCACGTCGCGGTAGATCTTGTAGCACCGGTCGACCACGTCCAGCGAGACGCTCTCGGTGGCGGTGTGGGCCTCCCCCGGTTCGGCTGCACCGACGACCACACAGTCGGTTCCGGCTTGGGCGAGCCACCCCGCGTCGGTCGCGTGGGGTTTGGCCGCCTGCTGGGGGTCGCCCGACTGGGCGGCGGCCGCCGCGTCGAGCACCCGGTCGGCGAAGGCGGGGTCGCCGCAGGCCATCGGCGGCAGGTCCTGGTCGACTTCCCATTCGACGCCCTCGATCTCCTCGACGGCTTCGAGGTCGGCCCGCTCGCCCGGCACAGTTCGTTCGTCGACAGTGACGCTACAGGTGTCGGGAATTACGTTCCAGGCCGAGCCACCCTCGATCTCGGTGACGGCGACGCTCCCCGAGAGTTCAGCGCCGAGGACAGTTGCCTCCGGAGCCGACAGCGAGCGGACGACGTCGACCGCGTCACTTGCTCGATAGATCGCGTTTTCGGCCTCGGCGGGGCGGCTCGCGTGGCCCGCCGTGCCGCTCGCTCGGATCGTACTCCCGCGCCGACCCTTGTGGGCGACCGCCACATCGGTCACACCCGGCGCACTGTAGCCGGTCGACCCCTCGGTGACGACGGCCCACGTCGGCGCGAACCCCTCGTCGATGGCAGCCTGCGCGCCGATGCCGCCCTGTTCCTCGCCGACGAAACTGGCGAAGACGAGGTCGACCGCCGGCTCGGCATCGCGGAAGGCGACCATCGCCGCTGCCAACGCGGCCTTCATGTCGGCGGTGCCGCGGCCGTAGAGCCGCCCGTCGCGCTCCTCGACGACGTACCCGCCGTCGGCATCGACCTGCCGGTCGGCCGGCGGGACGACGTCGTGGTGGCCGACTAGTGCGAGCGACTCGTCGGCCTCGCCCGCGACGGGTCGCTCGGCGATCACGTTGCCCGCCTCGTCGCGGCGAACCGTCGCATCGGTCTCGCTGCGGAGCCAGCGCTCGATCCGGTCGCCGACGGCGGTCTCGTCGTCGTGGCTCGGAGTCGACACCAGTCGTTCGGTCAGTGCTCGAACGTCGGCGTTCATGCCAGCCGGTTCTCACTGGAGGGGCAAAACTCCGGTCGACACGCCGGAGTGTCGGCCGACGGCGACTGTCGCCGCTCGCCTGTCACCGGCGTCGTCTCTCGCAGTCGCCAACCGGAGTAAGCCGAGGGGAGTCCTCGGGACTCACGACAGGTCGACGGCCTCGGGGGAGATCCGTCGGCTTACCGCCGGGCTACCCGCGTCATAACAAACCGCCCGCCCCCAGTAGCCCAGTGGGTGTCGTCACCTGATTCCTCCCGCGGAGCCACGGTCGCGGACGGCTACCGGATCCGGCCCTTCGAGCCGGCGGACCTCGATGGGTTTCTCCGGCTCGACAGCCGCGTCTGGGATCGCACGCGGAGCCGGGAGTGGTTCGGCTGGAAGTACGCCGACAACCCCTACGTCGACC